>CAYOIN010000001.1:0-55262 GCA_964404095.1 uncultured Gammaproteobacteria bacterium
CTCGCTGGCTAATCTCTGCCTCGACGAGCTCTCGGGGTCTCCCGTACTTGAGTCGGGAGAGCTGAATGATCGCCTGCGCAATCTTCAGATTTTGTTGCGCCTTTACCGCCATGACATCGCGTGTAAGATCGACAGAAAATGGAGGCACCGGCTCGTTGTTAACGATCGTCTTCATGTATACGTGGAAGCGCTCAATATTGATTAAGTCAGACTCGCCAAATACCGGTTGGTACTCGCGCTGGAGATACGATGCATCGGTGACGCCGACACGGTAGGTAATCATCGTACCAACGTTTCCAAAAATTGCGTTCTTTACCTCCTCCTCTACCTGACCGATAAACTGATTTGCAACGGTGAGATTGAGGTGGTATTTTCGCGCCTCCGAAAGAATCGTCGCAAAGTCGGGTGTTGCAAAGTTCTGAAACTCATCAACATAGAGGAAAAAGTCACGCCGTTGTTCCTCCGGCATTTCCTGTCGACTCATTGCCGCAACCAGAATTTTCGGAATTAATGTAAGGCCGAGGAAGTTAGAGTTCTCCTCGCCAAGTCGACCCTTGGAAAGGTTGATGAGGAGGATCTTCCCTTCATCCATGACCGTTCTGAAATCAAAAGCAGACTTCGATTGACCGATGATGTTTCGCATGAGTTTATTCGTAACGAACCGCCCGAACTTTGAGACGATGTAATCGAGCACCTCGGACTTATGAAAGTCCGATGTTTGCGCGATCTGATCGGTCCAGTAGCGTCGAATAATGGGGTCTTGCACCTTGGGGAGGAGCTCCTGAACATACTTTGCGTCGGTGAGGACGCGGATTACCTCAACGAAGGTTGCTCCCTCCTCGGACATCACCGTTAACATTGCGTTTCGCACTGCATGCTCAAATCGAGGGCCGATGATGCCGGTTCGTTGCGGATCGTAAAGCTTGTACATGAGGTTGATGATTGCGGTGGTAATAAAGTGTTTCTGATCTTCGGTACTCGCCTCAAGAAGATTGAGCCCCATTGGTCGATCTCCGTCTGCGGGATCGAAGTAGATAACATCCTCGGCTCGCTCGGGAGGGATATATTTGAGAACATCGTCGATAAGATCTCCGTGTGGATCGATGACGCAGACGCCTCGCCCCGCCTTAATATCTTGATCGATCATGTGCTGGAGAAGGTACGACTTACCGGTACCGGTCTTTCCGATAATGTAGACGTGTCGCTGTCGGTCAGGTAAGCCAATATGGACCGGTCTGCGTACGCCACGGTAGTACCCCATTCCGATCTCGGTTCCATTAGCCTGGGGCACCTCGGCCGCCACCGGAGCGCTCTTTGCCTTTAGCCAGTTAATGTGCGGTGTTTCGATCGTCTTGTTGGGAAAATGAAAGAAGGAAGCGAGCTCATCGCTTGAGAAGATTGAGATTGTCTTTGCAAACGGAAACTCGAGTACCGGAAAGAACTTGTAGATCACATCCATCATGAACCAACCCTTGAATCGAATCTTGATGCCCTTCAGACTGTTCGCATCCCCATTAAACTGGGTGAACGCTGCTTTGATGTTGCGCAGGTGGTGATCGGCGCTCTCCTTTGATGGTGAACAAACGATGATACGGAGCGCCGTCTCGAAACCTTGCTTGCCGCACTTATCCTCGATCCGCTCGAGAAGCTTTGGATCGTTTTTGAAGGTTGCCTTCTCGGGATTCGCTTCATTTTTCTTGGTGTGCGCAACATAGGTTTTACCCGCTTTCTTCCACTTACCCTCTGCCGGCTTGATGAGGAGCTGGATCATCGCTCCTTCCCCATCCTCCATCTTCGAGAGGCCAGAGGTAATCGATGCAATCGAGTCGACCGGCATCTCTTTGTAGGTCTTCAGTGGCATGTAGGGCGCTTCTTTTGCCATAAAGGCGGCGTAGCTTACCTTCCCATCTTCGGTAAAGATGTTAGGCTCTTCGACCTGTCGAATATCGGCGGTGGGATAGTAACCGTAGATGGTTTTTTCTACGAGATCGACGATCTTTTTTGAGACAGAGATGTAAAAACGGATATCAGCCTTCCGACCGATAATCTCAAAGGCGAGTGAGTCTCCTGCCTCCAAAAAGGTCCAGAATCCCGACTTCTTCAGCGATGCCAGAGCGCTAAACATCTGCTCCGCCGCATCGATTTTGATTTCGTTGTCCTTCGGGAGCTTTACCTCAAGCGTAACCATGTTCAGCGATGCGTGCTCGCGCTTTTTCATGCGCACATAGACAATCATGAGGTACATCAGCAGCCAGGTAACACCGGCGGCAGAAAGCGCTGCGAGAAGCGCAATAACCACACTAATGAGTCCGTCCAACGCAGTAGAGATGATTGCAGGATCCATAATTTCATTATACGCGAATCGTGGCTCATGGTATACCAATCTCGGAGGTATAATATGATCATGGTTCAGAAATTTTTGTGGGGGCTCGTCCTTTCGATGTTCGGCGCATTTGTGATTGCGAATATTGCGCTTACTCAGACGATCTCACCGCTCTACTTTAAACAGGTTGTTGATGAAAAAAACACCATTGTGTCATATCTACGAAGTGTGAAATCGCTTCCTTCATTTCAAAAAGATCTGATCCTCTATAAGAACCTCTACGGAAAACGGATCGAAGAGGAGGTCTTTTATGATGAACAGATGCGAGAGGCGAAGATTCAGGAGCTCGAAGGTCTCCTGCAGAGAAATCCACAGTCCCGCGACACGCTCTACAATCTTTACCTCCTCTACTCTCAAAAGGGCAATGAGGAGCGAGCGCTCGACTATCTCCAACGAGCCCGCGAGATCGACCCCGCGCTATAGTGTTTTCGATATAATATAAGCATGAGGGTTCTCGTTTTTGGCGACAGTATTACATTTGGATACAACGATGCGGCAGGAGGTTGGGCTCAGAAGCTACGACTAACTCCGGTATTTGAAGAGACCGATCATTCCATCTACCCGCTCGGTATCTCGGGAGACACAACTGAGGGTGTTTTAAAACGCTTTGAGATTGAGACCCTCGCTCGAAGGTGGCATGGAGAAAAAACATTTACCGTTCTTGCAATTGGAACGAACGATGCACAGTATCTCATCAATGAAAAAAGAAATCGCTATACAACGGACGAATTTAAGCATAACTACCGTTCCCTTCTCGATCTAGCGCTCGAAATGAGCGCTGGAGTTCTCGTGCTCGGACTTCCACCTGTTGACGATGAGGCTTCAAAGGTTGTTTCTGAAGAAAAAGCATTTTTCCAACGGCGGACAGTCGAGCTTAATGAAATTATCAAACAGTTTGCGACTGAGAAGAACATACCATTTGTAGACATTATGAGCCTCTTCCAAAATAATGGCGGGACCGTGCTTCTTGATGATGGACTCCACCCGAATACTCAAGGACATGAGCTCATATATCGCGAGGTCTGTAAACAACTCCGAGATCTTCTCCATATATAGTGATACTCACGACGGACGTGAAGGGAGTGCTGGTACGCTTTGGAGTCAGTCGCGATGATATAATGAGCAGTGGTAATGGGCCTGTGGCGCAATGGCTAGCGCGTCTCTATGGCATAGAGAAGGTTAGGGGTTCGAGTCCCCTCAGGTCCACCAGATTTCTATCTTCTTCATTCTTTACGCTCAATAGCTTGGGGAGAGGCGCTAAACTCGCGGTTCCAAATCCCTCTTCGAAGTCCTACTTGAACTGAAAGTGAGTCAACCTCAAAAAAATCTAGTTTTCTCATGTTTTCAGCCTCGAATTCCCTTCTCTAAATAATTAAGTTTTATTAAGTCCTTTACCGCAGTGGCTTTACGGTCTCGCTGGGCGACCTCTTTATCTTCACGAGCGATGAGCGCAATGTATCCGAAACTATAGATGCCATCAACGACCGGTAGGAGAGTACGTCGTCACGCCAGCGATCACGATGGGTATGAAGAACAAGGTGCTCGATCGCATTTCATTTGGAGCAATTAAAGAGTTGGAAGACCTCTGTGATATGTCCGCCTAGAGTCTTGTTGAGATTGCATACCTGTTTGGGGTGTCGGTTATAATATAAATATATGAGTTGGCGCATAATGACAAGCGGAATGGTTATCCCCGATTCAAAAACTGACAAGCTATTTATAGAGGCGACAAAAAACGCTCCAAGCAAGTATGTTGAGGCTCTTGTAGGAAAGCTTGACTATCAATCTGAATCAAGTGTCTTATTCCCTAAGACGCCCCACATTGACCGTTGCCGTTTGTGTGGGGAAATCTGCAAGCTCACGGAAGAACACATTCCTCCAAAAGCTAGTGGGAACGTAAAAACATATAAAAATATCTACCTTGATGATTGGCTTGAAAAAAAGTTAGAAGCAGGCAAAGTGACGGGTAGAAGATTCCACCAAGGAGGAATAAGGGGCTACACCTTGTGTGGTAGGTGTAATTCGCTCACTGGAACGCGCTATGGCGGAGAGTACACCAAGTGGTCGAGAGCTACTTCTCAGGCTCTCTCTTCTCTAACATCGGAGCAGATCAGAGACTTTGATAGTGCATCTAAACCGCTGGGCGTTGGAATAGAGTTCGTCAAAGTTAGGCCGGGTGCCTTTGTGAGACAGGTACTTTCTTTCATGTGTAGCTTGAGCGGAGACTGGGACATTGCAGGCCGACACCCTGAAATTAAAAGGATCGTTTTAGGGAGCGAATGTCTACCTCTGCCAAAAGGCTTGGATATTTCGATGGCTGTCTATTTAGGCCCAAGTGTAAGGATGATGGGTCCCCAACTGAGAATGAACTATCAAACGGGACATTGGAATTGGTGGATGGAGCTCGCCTACCCTCCCTTTTCATTTGTTATGAGTATAGCAAGTAGTCGACCCGTTCCCGACATGGGACTCCTCCTTAACGAGCTCGCATTGGTTCCCCCTAATAGCGTTGGGGGTTACTCGGGCGAATTCGATCTTGGATTCGGATGGTCTCCTTATCCGGGCGATTATCGATCTCGGTCCGCGCTAAAGAGCTCCTCATGATTTCAGTTAACCCGCAGATAAAGATCCTTATCGTGGGAAGATCATTTTACTTATTGACAATTTTTTCCCCACCATTTAGTATTTAAGTGGACACAATCAATCTGGCGTCTTTTGACTCAGAGGGTGGGAAGCAATCGTAGATTGTGTCCACCCCACTCTCGGAGTTAACAGACGCCTTTTTGATACCCCGTCTATTCGCGTAGCGAATAAGCGTGCGGGTACAGAGACGTATACGTGAGTATTAACAAACCCGCAAAAAAATGCGGGTTTTTGTGGTTTTAGGGCACATTTACATATCGATAGCGGTCAGAGAGCGTAGGAACGGGATTAAGAGATCATAAAAACATAACGATAAGGAGGGGTTATCAATTTTTATGATTGAGAGGTGATGAAGAGTATGCGCGTAATAATTTGGGTAATTAAAAAACCCGCCGACGACCTATACATCCTTGAAAATGGGGTATGGCGTAAGCGGGCTTAACAAACAGCAAGCGTAGGATAGCACTTCCTACGCTTTGTGACCGTTAAATAAGATCAAGATAAGCGCCTGTAGCTTAGTTGGAAAAAGCAATTCCATGCTAAGGAAAAGATCAGAGTCCGAGTCTCTGCAGGCGCGCATCTTGCTCTTATCAACGTTTAGAGCCTTCCAGCAAGATATTTTGTAAAAGAGCTTGTTCGGGTCAATATTCTAGCACGTAAAAATCCGCCGGTCAACTCTTGGGTGTGTGCGTTGTACACATTGGGCATAATTTCATGTTACATAGGTTGTGATTTTGAGTCAAGCCAATTGTTCAAGTAACCCCTTGTGATACAATTTGAGGGTAATTGAGAAGGCGCTTACCAAAGCTCAATACATACTCTTGAATCTGGTTCCAACTTTTAGTGGCAGTGTCCACCGGCTAAGAATTTTTTGCTTGGAGCGTTATGAGATTGTTCCATCGTTCGTCGCCCCGCAGCCTCTCTTCGAATGCACGAGCCCTCCGTTCCCAGGGAGTTCTGCGATAAAAATCATTAGTGACGAAACTTATCATGGCGCTCGCTCCCACCACCTCTGTAATTCCGCTCAGCACAATCAGTCCGCTCGCGGGCACGCTTGTTGCGAGATGAATTATCGGGAAGGCCACCGCTCCTGGGAGGAGGACGAATCCTTGCATAGCGCGGTCTACAAGTCTTGTTCTCATTCGCGTATTGTCGATTAAATGTTTAAGCTCATGCTGCATGACCCCGTCCGGTCGATCTTTCAGAAAGTTTGACGGAGTAATTCCGCTCTGAATTTTCCAAAGCGGGTCACACGCGATAGTCGCAACAGTTCCACACGCTAAGCCAAGCACAGAAGGATCGTTTAGTAACCATCGCTGGAGTCGAACTGTCAGTTTCTCTAGTTTTTTTTCAGGCATACCATACTCCAATAAAAGCCTTGCAACCTTATCAGCATCAACGCTGACGTTGTATGGGACGTCTGCTTCAAGTAGTTCGGGGTGACGCTGAACTTTAATTGTCGTTGTTCGTAGTTCGGGGCGTTGTGACAACTCAGATCGAGACATAAGTCGTATATTTTAGCATTATTTGCTACAATATAGTTCTTCTAACCTCGGACTGTCACATGGGCCCCTAGCTCAACTGGTTAGAGCAGTAGCCTTTTAAGCTATTGGTTCTGGGTTCGAGTCCCAGGGGGCTCACAGCTTACTCAATAATTGCTTTCTCGTCATCGGAGGCGATGACCTTAAACCCTACGTGAGATTGACCCGCGAAGAACAACCCCTCTCCTACTCCTGCCGAGAGTAAGAAATGTCGCTCCCCACCGGTGAGGAAGAATGTCTTCGTAATTGCGTCTACTGCGGCCGTTGATTGTTTGAGAATGATCTGCAGCGATGAGTTGGTAATAATCGCTTTTCCTTCATTGGTCGCCATAAAGTCCTCTACGTCCTGCGTAATGGTGGTGAGTCCGAGTTGGTACTTGCGGGATCGCTTCGCGAAGTTGAACAGATACGCTCCTGAGTCGCGATTTTTGATAAGATACCATGCCTCATCAACAATAAGTACGCGTTTCTTCTTCGATCGTCGCACGGTATTCCAGATATAGTCGAGCACCATATACATCGCAACCGGTCGAAGATTCTCCTCGAGATCGCGGATGCCAAAGACCGTAAACTTGTTCTTAATATCAAAGTTCGACTGTTGATTGAAGATCCCTGCAGCCGATCCGCTTACATACTTTTCTAGCCTCCCCGCAAGCTCTTTCCCCTCAGCAGTCTCCATACCTAAGAACACCTTAAACAGATCTTCAAGGAGTGGGGGTTCATTCTTGAAGGTCGCGTTGTCCTGAGTAATTCCTCGCTGTTGATAGACCGCGACAAGCGCCCGATCAAGAAGCGCGTCCTGCGCTGGAGTGAGATCTCCCATCATGACACGCATGAGAGAGTGAAGATCGAGGATCTTATTCTGGAGTTCGTCAGGCTCTGTACTATCGCGTTGTAGCTCAAATGGATTGATCTTGTACTGTGACTTAACCGAGAACTCCACAAACTCCCCTCCGACCGCGTCTACAAGCTTCTTGTACTCATTTTCAGGGTCCACAATAATCACGTCGACGTCCATCGATAACAGTCGGAGCGCTTCGAGCTTGACCAAAAAGCTCTTTCCTCCTCCCGACTTCCCAAGAATGACTGCGTTTGCGTTCTCCAGAGTGAATCGGTCAAAGATAATAAGACTGCTATCGTGTTGATTCACTCCGTACAGAATTCCCTCGTTTCTCGTGAGTGATGCGGTTGAAAATGGGAAGGTCATTGCGAGCGAGGTGCTGTCCATATTGCGCCACACCCCAAGCTTGTCGTAGAAGAGCGGGAGCGTTGACTTAAATCCCTCCTCCATCTCGAGCGTTGCTGCTCGCGAGACAACCAGCAGCGATGAGAGCGCCGACTCAACCTGCTTGGTGAGCTGCTCGAGCTGCTCTTTTGAGTTGGCGGGAATGGTAATATAGAGACCGAACTGGAAAAATCGCTCCGCACCCTTTGCGAGCTCTGCCTGAAGCGCAAGCGCGTCATCGAGGGCGACCTGAACCGTTGGATCAACCACCTTACCGTCTTTGAGATCATTCTCGATTGTGGCCTCCATCTCTCCGATCTTACGCTTCAGCTCCTCGAGTACATTCTTTGACTCTGATGGATAGACATACATCGATACATAGAGTGGATGCTCAAAGGTAATGAGTCCGTACAGCCAGTTTGGTGAAACGTATCGGGGATATCCGGTTACATAGAGTGTCCGATAATACTGATCATCGATCTTGATGTGCTTGAAGTCGACCTCGACAAATGAAGGAGCGATGATGTCCGCAATTGAGGAGCCCTTCACCTCAAGCGGTGAGGTCGGCGGGCGTGCTTCGTTCTTTTTTTTCTTTGTACCAAAAAACATAGCGTGTATTATTTCGCAACTCCGGTAACAACAGCGCCCGCCATGGTATCGACCGGGGCAAGCTTTTTGTTCGAGGTGTTATGATTAAATAGATTGTAATAAAGCTCCGCAAGCTCTTGCTTCATGAGGGGCTTTGCTTTGAGACCGATCTTCATCAGCAATCGGACAACGTTATCACGTTTTGGATAGAGAGCGGCCTTTGCGCGCGTCACAACATAGTCTTTTTTCAGACCTTTTGTATTGGCTCCGGTAACACCCATCTCGAGAGGACTAAACGGCACAACGAAGAAAAATCGCTTCTCAAGAACCGTTGTTTTTTTTACGGTGTTTTTAATAAACTCGGTGTAACTGGTGAGCTGTTTTTGGATGAATGGGTCCTTCTGAGACAGGAGCTTTTGCTGGAGGTAGTTGAGGTACACCGAAATGTCCATCTGTTTCGAAACGATGAGGATCTGTACCGGGAACGAGAGCGAGTTGAGGAGATTGGCATACGACTGAATCATCGACTCCTGCTCATCCTGCGAGAGCAGCCAGAAGTTCACCGCGCCGACCTCTACCACCGTCGCGGCAGAAAAGTCCTTGAGGATTACGACATCGTCTTGGATATCGATAATCTCGGTAAACGACTGTGTGGTGGCTCGGACCGGTGTCTTGTCGGTGTTGCTCATAGTAGTCCTTTCTCCTGTATGGTAATCGGTGTTGGGTTGGTGTCGCCCAGCGTAATCTGCAAGGGATTAAATAAGTATGATCCTCGGGGATCCTTCGCCTCTAAGGTGTATGGACCGCTTGGTACCGTGGTAAAGGTGGCAAATACCCCGTTGGGATTTGTTTTGAGTAGTCGCACCGGTGTTCCGGACTCGTTCTTCAGATAAACCAGTACTTCGGGGAGGGCTTTTTGCTTATTGTTCACCACCGTACCGATAAAAAAGGGCTGCTTGTCCTGCTTCTGCGCTGGGTCTGTTGCTTGAACGGGCGCGGGTTGTGCCATCAACGGTTGTACTGGCTCTGCGACAACCTTAGCTGCCTGCGCCGGGGTCACGGCCATCGCGGAAAGGTCGATTGTTTTTGATGCGAGTTCGGTTGCGCCGGCAGCCTTCATCTGCAGGTACTGACTCAGCTTAGTTTGCGCATCTTTATGTGCTGCAATCCGATCAGGCGTGTCGGGTTGTGAACTCTGAATGAAGAGTGCGGGATGCCCGTTGTTTTGATACGCATACTGTGTCGGAGAGGTGAGCCGCTTGTAGAGATTCTGTAGGAATACCTCAAGTGGGCGGTCGTTGACGGGAAGGAAGGCGAGAAGAACCCCGACCGCAGAAACTGCGGCCGCAGCAACAATGTTTAGAAACGGAACCGGGATCACTTTATAGAGCAAAAACCCGGAGGGGATAAAGATGAGAAGGTAGATAAACTGATGGAGGGTCATAAACCCAACAAGCTTAAATTCAAAGGTGGTAATTTGGCGTGGAATAGGATGCTGCTCCATGTAATTTAGTATACATTTTCTGTTACTAGATTACGCACTGCGAATTACGGATTGCGTATTCGTTCGCATGGTATTATTCGCAAGATCCAATGGAGAACGGTCTGGTGTTATCGATAGAGAACCGGCTTCTCTTTCTGTGGAAGTATGAGGCTCAATCTGCGAGCAGACTTGTTCACTCGCTCAATAAATGCCTTGATTTTTTTGCCAACCTCGATGTCTTCGTTTCCGGTGAGTTTACTTTCATGGATAAGACCCTCGATTCCTGGCTCAAGTCGGACGAAGTATCCATACTTTTCTTTTCGAACCACTTCACCCTCAACCTCTTTATCTTTTGGATACTTTTCTTCGATCTCATCCCATGGATCGTGTGAAAGTCGCTTAATAGAAAGGTTCAGCTTGAGGTCTGCGTCGTTTTTCTCAACAACCTTTACATCGATCTCTTCTCCAACCTTTACGGTCTCGGTAATGTTCCCGACCTTCTCCCATGAAATCTCTGAGATGTGAACAAGCCCTTCAACGCCGTCGATTTCGCAGAAAATACCAAACTCAGAAACACCAAGAATCTTTGCTTTCTTTGCGTCTCCAACCTTGATCTTTTCAAACTTCTTTCGGAGCTCTTTTTGGGAGATGTTGAGCGCTGCCGCTTTCTGGGATACGACGAGTCTGTTTTTTTCTTGATCAACCTCAAGCACCTTTGCTTTGATGCGCTGTCCGACAAGCTTCTCAGGATGCACGAGGAGGTCTGCGGTGAGCTGAATCTTCGGGATAACGCCTCGAATTCCCATAAACTCAATGAAGACGCCACCCTTTCCATACTCTCCACACATTACCTCAATATCTTCTTCCGACTCTTTCTTCTTCAGGAGGACCTCCCACTTTCCCTTTTCAAAGAAGCTTCGCATAGAAACTACTGGGTTTCCTTCACGAGACTCCTCAGAAATAATGCGGACCTTCACGGTATCTCCTGGTTTGAGATGATCGTGATACATGAAGATCTCCTTAATCTCCTTGTCTCCGAGTACGGCGTTTGCCTTTGAGCCAACATTAAAGAGCGTACCCTTTTTGGTAATAGAGATGATCTGTGCGTCAATTTCCTGCCCTTTTTTTATGTGTGGAATGTTTTGCTTTTGAAGAAGCTGCTCCATTGGGTGGGTTGAGCCTGAAGATGTTGTTTTTTTTGCCATTTCGTACTAAGTTCCTCCGATTGGTAGTAATAATAACAAATAAACCGAAAAAAAACAACTTAATACCTATAACATTAGGTAGTGGGATATATATGATACTAGTTAGACCTATTGAAATCCGCGCATGAGTATGATATATTATAGGTCAATATGGATGGTTATTTCTTCCCAAGCCTCGTAGAGAAGTTTATTCAAAATCTACAGGTTCAAGGCAAGTCGAGCTTCACTATTGTCGCGTATAAAAAAGACCTCGAGCAATTTATCGGATACCTTTCTTCTCGAGAAATTAGCGACATTCGAGATGTAAAGAAGCCGGAGATTGAAGGATTTATCGCCAAGCTTATCACCGAGAACTACACAAAGAAATCAGCCTCACGCAAACTTAACTCAATTCGAACCTTTTTCCGCTATCTAAAAGCTGAAGGAGTTGTTGAGCAGAATCCATCGCTTGATGTTTCTCACCCAAAGTACACCCAGACGCTCCCTCGCGTCTTTAGTAAGCTTGAGTACCGAGCGATTCGAGATGTAGCGAAGGAAGATCTTCGGACCTATGCGATTGTTGAGATTCTTCTCCAAACTGGTGTTCGCATTGGTGAGTTAACCAATATTCATATCAATGATGTAAAGGAAGGTTCGCTGTTGGTCCGTGGGTATGGAAAGAGCGAGGGCCGCGAAGTTCCACTGAGCGCGTCGGCGTATAAGGCGGTTCAGGACTATCTTACGGTTCGTGGACCACAAAACTCAGATGATGATCTTTTGTTTGTTACTCGAACCGGGAAAGGACTTCTTATTCGTAATGTGAGACAGATTATTATGCGCTGCTTTAAAGAAGTGGGAATCGAAAATGCAACAATTAATGATTTCCGTAATACCTTTATCGCACACCAGCTTACCGCCGGCTTCTCAATTGACTACATCGCGAAGATCGTTGGTCACAAACGACTTTCATCAACAGAACGGTTTCTTACCCTTGTGAAAGAAGCTCCCCAAGCAAAGAAGGAAAAAATCGAAGAGTTGTAACTCTTTCCCTTTCGTCTCTCTCGTTACACCTGAATTCTCACCGGCATGATGATGTGAAGAAAGTTCTTTAAGCTGTCGGATCGAAACACTACCGGCGCGTCGGACCTGAGAAGCTCTATCGTTATTTTTTTGCCCGGTACCGTCTGGAGGAGCTCTAGGAGGAATCGTGCGTTAAAGGCTGCCTGAATTTCCTCTCCTTCGATTTCTGCATCCTGCGAGGAACTGTTTTCTTCAGCACTGTCGGTTTTTGGCTTTATTGTGAGCGTTCCGTTATCGGCCTTGAAAACAACGATGTTTGATTGTTCTCTCGCAAAGAGCGACGCAATCTTAATATTTCTCAACAACTCCTCTCTGTCGGTATGTATTGTTTGTTTCTTCTCTATCGGGATAACCTTTTCATATGGCGGAAATGAACCTTCGATCACACGACTGAAGTAAAGTTTTTGCGCTCCTTTAAACCACACCGTCTGCTCCTTCTCAAGATACCCGAACTCAATCATCCTCTCTTCCTTCACTCCCTGGAGCACCTCTTCAAGAAAACCTCGAGAAATGAGAACTGAGGGCATATTTTGGGTGTTCTTATCCTTTATTAAGGAGAGTCTAAACCCATCGGTTGCCACAGTAATTAGATCACCTCCGTTTGAAACAAAGTTGACGCCGGATAGTGCCGGTCGCGACTCGTCTCGTGAGGCGGCAAAGAGAATGAGGGGAAGGTGTTTTTTAAAGTGCTCGGCATTGAGGGTGAGTGGTTTTTGAGTAATGATCGGTGGTTTAGGAAAATCACCTTCGTCCATAACCGGGAAGGTTCCGTGGTTCTTCTCTTTCTGTAGGGTGATCTTCTTCTCTTCGACCTTGATTGCAACGTCGCCGGGGGATAACAGGGCGAGGAATTCAGCGATTTTTTTTGGATCAACAACCACGCGCACCGATCCCTTGACCGGGAGCTTTGAGGATAGGGTTGTTACAAAGTGGGTGTTTAGGTTTGTAGCAAAGATCTGAACAGACTCCTTCTCAATTGTGAGAAGTGCACCTTGTAGTGACTGGATGGTAGAAAGGCGTTTGGATGTAAAACGGGATGCGGTTTGTACACCGTCTTGTAGTTGTTCCTTGTCTAATACTATTTTCATATATTTACTTCGTAGTAGTAGTACGTGGGGATAAGTGTATAAAAAACGGTTTGTATTTTCAAGACAAGACAAAACCCCACTTTTGGTGCGTAGATAAGTCGTGCATACTATGTGGAGAGATGAAGGGTTTGGATCATCCTATCAATCTCTTTTTTAAAAAACTCATCCTTTATTAATCGCTTATTAATTTTTTCAACACCATGCATAACCGTTGTGTGGTCCTTCCGTTTCAGGAACGTGGCGATGTCCTGGTGCTTCATATCAAGCTCCCTTCGTAGGAGGAACATAACAATCTGGCGTGGAAGTGCGAGGGCCTCAGCGCGTGTCGGACTCTTCAACTGCGACTGCTTAATATTGTAGTACGAACAGACAACGTTCATTATTTCATGGGGCGTGATCCGGATCTTTGGGCGGTCCTCAGAAACGGTATGGAAGAACTCCTCTACAACGGTAAGGGTTATCTTCTCTCCCCGACCAAGCGTCCGAGCGTAGATTGAGAGGAGCGTCCCCTCAAGAGAGCGCGTATCGGTTACCTGCTCCGCGATTATGCGAGCCACCTCAATACTGAGTTCAATGTTCTTTTCCTGCGCTTTGATCAATAGAATTGCGGTTCTCAGCTCAAAATCGGGCGACTGAACATCAACAGTGAGACCACCCGCGAAACGGGAGCGAAGGCGGTCTTCGAGGTTCTTAATCTCAAGTGGAGGCCGGTCTGAGGTGAAGATTATCTGACCCCCACCCGAAACCACCGCGTTGAAGGTATGAAAAAACTCTTCCTGAACGGTGTTCTTCCCGGCGATAAACTGAACGTCATCAATAATGAGAAGATTGAGGTTGCGGTACTTCTTGCGAAACTTCGCGGTGTTCTTCTCCCGGATCGACTCAATAAGCTCATTCGTGAACTGATCTCCAGGACTAAACACCACCCGTTTCTGAGGGCTATCCGAGAGGATCTTACACGCAACCGCCTGAGCGATATGTGTTTTCCCAACCCCAACCCCACCATAAAGGAAAAGTGGGTTGTACGCCTTCGATGGATTGTCCGCAACCGCCTGCGCTGCTGCGTACGCCACCTGATTGGAGCCCGAGACCGCAAAGTTCTCAAAGGTGAATTTACCGTTTAGTCCGGACTTTCGATAGATGTCTTCTTGGGTTGGTTCAAAGGACAGAAGCGGAGCCTCCTTTACCTTCTTTGGCTCATGCGTGGCGATCACAACCTCAACCTTGATCGGCTTTTTCGCGAACATCGCCAACCGCTCCTCAATCTCAAGAAGCCTCTTCTGAATAAAGAGATAAAAACCCTGACTATCGGTTGAGAGAACTACCGCATGGTCCGAAACCGAGAGGAGGGTGACCTGCTTTAATATCGAAAAAAGGATTGGATTTTTCTGCGACCCCTCTATTAAAGAGACGATAAAATGATTCCATTCAGCCTCAGACATGGTATATGTGGATAACTTATCCACAAATAATAACCACCTATCCACAATTATGCAATATATCAAAGTAGGTAGTCTGTAGCACAGAAGCTCCCTTTGATGGTTTGCTCCGCCAATCAACAGGTGGTGTCATCGTATTCTCTACCGGAAGCCACCATGTGCTATTATTGGGGTATGAACACCTATGTCCTAGACACCAATCTGTTTTTCAATATGGACGCCAAGCTCGGATTCGGCCACACAACAAAAGAGGTTATAAGTGGTCTCACCGAGGCAATGCGGCGATCGAGTACGTCGAAGCAGTCAAAATTTGTTATGTCGCCTCGAATTGTCGATGAGGTGATGAGTTTTTTTGATGCGGGCGATGACCAAGGGTTTAAGAATCTCCTACAGTACGTTGAGGTGCGGTCGCCCGACCTTGGAAAAAATCCAGTGCACCTACAGTTCGTGTATGAGCTCATCGACGACGTTCGAAAACGAAGCTACCGCGGACTACAGATTGCCGAGGAAGAGCTCGAGGAGATGGCACAGCACATGATGGGAAAGGAATCGCTTCAGAAGAAGGAGTTTCAGATGGCGGTCGGCCCAAAGATTAAAGGATTGCGCGATCGGTACCGTCAGGCGACTCGAGCGGGATTTCTTGATAGTCTGGCTGATTTTGATCTCCTGGCATTAGCGAAGGAGGAAGCTGGGTATATTGTAACGACTGACGAAGGGGTGAAGCAATGGGGGCGGAAGTTTGGGGTAAAGGAGATTCTTCCTGAGGTGTTTGTAAAGCAACTGGCGGCCTAGATTCACCCTCATCATTGGGCACAAGCGCAGAGAACCACTCAACAAGGCGATCGGTCATGGTTTTTTGCGGATCTTCACGATACATTACATGCTTCGCCAGCTGCTCTGAGACGAGATTTTTTGTCGCTGTATCCGGAATAACAAGGTACATATGGTGATAGAACGGCGGTACGCTCACCAACACCAAGATATCGTACCCAAAGCGATTGGTATAAAAAAAGTATCCAAGATCATCCCACTCAACCACCACACCGCCGGTTTCAACCCCAAACTTTGTAATGCGATTTTCGATTTCTGGGGGTGGAGTGACGGTAAACACATAGAAAATAAACAACAGCGCGGCAACCGGCACAATCACAATTTTGTCACCAAAGAACAGAAGTATAAGTGAGATGAGTACCGCCAACGCGATGTAGAAGCGAATAACCGCCGAACTGCGTCGAATGTACGGCCTCAGCGGAGCCTTCCACCGGAACAGTATTTGGGGGTTGTCCTGCATAGGATCAGTGTAGCATAGAGAGATATCGAAATTCTAAACAATACGAACGAAGCGTGTGATTATTGAATTAACTATCTTATAGTGTTATAATACGAGCATGAGTGGTTTTAATAAGATAACCTCATTTGTTCTCGGGCTCATCGTGGTCTTGGTTTTTTTGCTTGTGTTCGGATCACGAATTAATCTCAGCGATAAGCTCGTTGCCTTCAGAGATAAGAATGTGACCCCAACCCCTACTCTATCGGTTAGTCCAACTCCAAAGAAGGGTTTCTTTGAGTCGTTGTTCAGCACGAAACCAACGGTGACCCCAACCCCCACAGACACCACAACTCCAGCAAGTCAACCAGAAGGTGGCGCGCAGAGCGTCGCTTCTCAACCGAAGAACATTCCAAATACCGGCCCCGCACTTCTCTTCCCAATCGCGATCGCTGCGTTTGGTTCAGGATTGTATCTTCGCAAAAAAAACTAAATCGGGCCTGATCTTCGACGCCGATTCTTAATCTCAGCTATAATAAAGCATGCGTAAACTGCTTCAGATTTTTCTTTCTGTGTTCTTTGTGTTTGTTATGGTTTTTGCGGCGCGCGCAGACGAACTGGATGACATTACCTCACAGCTTAATGCTCTTCAAGCAGAGGTGCAAAGTAAAGAAGCGAATAAGGCAGATCTCGTGAAGCAGATCGACGGAATCCGAGGGCGCGTTCAGGCGATCGGCGCGGAGGTTGTAAAGAAGGAACAGGCCGTTGCAGAAGGAGAAAAAAACCTTACCAAACAAAAGAAGTTGCTCAATGAACGTGCGCGATCATACTATAAAAACATAAATAAAAGCGGCTCCGCGCTTATCTATCTTCTCATCGCAGAGAACCTTTCCGATTCCCTACAGAATTTTTTCTACCAGAAAGTTGTTGTAGATGAGGACCGAAACGCTATTGTAAAGATAGTTCTGTATATCAAAAATCTTGAGGATGCGAAACAGTCTCTTGTAAATGAAAAAACTCAGCTCGCTGCAATTAATAAACAGCTCGACGCGCAAACACAGGCACTCGAAGGTGAGATTGCAGGCGCACGATCAAAGATAGCGCAACTTTCCGCTCAACAGCAATCTCTTATCGCAGCAAAACTCTCTAGTCTTAATATTCCTCGTTCAGCGGGAACATCAGCAAGAGGTTGTACGGACGATCGAGGTGTGAATCCGGGCTTTTCACCCAGGCTCGCGTTCTTTTCTTTTGGTGCACCCCATAGAGTCGGTCTTAATCAATATGGGGCAAAAGGCAGGGCTGAAGACGGAAAATCAACGGAGGACATTCTTAGAGCGTATTTCAATTTTGATGAACTAAGAGATGACTCAAGCGTTCGAATAAGGGTTGATGGGTATGAGGAGTACGAGATCGAGACATACCTAAAAGGAATTCGGGAAATGCCCGCAACATGGCCGGCAGCGGCACTTGAAGCACAGGCAATTGCGGCTAGGTCATACGCCGTGGCATACACCAACAGAGGTTCAGGTTCAATTTGCGCCAGTGAGAGTTGTCAGGTCTTTAGTCCTCCGAACGACCGGAACGATGGATGGACACAGGCGGTGGAGAATACGAGAGGTAAGGTTATGTATCAAGGTGGAAATCCAATAAAAGCATGGTTCGCATCCACACATGGTGGCTATGTATTTTCTTCCGCAGAGGTTTGGGGTGGAGCTACGGGTTACACGAAGCATGCCACAGATACCAAATCTGGCACTGCCGGTGGTTTTGAGGACTTGCAAAATAATGCTTACGACAAATCATCACCATGGTTCTACTGCGACTGGGGTTCGAGAGGCGAATATTCAAATACCGCGTGGTTGAAGCCGTCCGAAGTTGCAGATATTTTTAACGTAATCCTACTGGTAAGGGCCGATTCTTCGAACAAGTGTTTTGTCTACCAGCCAGACAAATCCCCCCCATCTCCAGATGGAAATGAGTGTACAAGTACAGGGAACTGGAGTCCGGACGAGGTTAAATCAAAACTAAGATCAAAAGGAATAACCCCACTCGATACGGTAGATAGTGTTTCAATTAGTGCGGATTTCGGTTATGGAAAAGTGAATAATGTGTCTGCGGGTGGAGTTAGTGCTTCTGGAGACGAATTTAAAAACTGGTTCAATCTCCGAGCTCCTGCAAATATTCAGATCGTCGGTCCGCTCTTCAATGTTGAGACCCAGTAAGTTTTTTGAGGAGGGAGAGGGTAAGGAGCGATCCGAGAGAAACAATGAGAAACTGTACGCTCCACGGGAACCATATCTGAGCTGCTCGGAGTACGGTAAGGATTAAAAAGTGAATGAAGAAGAGCTCATAAGAGTTTGTTCCAACGTAGGAAATAAATCTGCGCGCTGCACTGCCCCCGGGTATATATGGAATAGTCTTTATAAGCACAAGGATCCAGAGCGCTCCATAGGATAGGTAATAAATGTTTGGCGGATATTTATTGTCAAAGAAACGCATTGAAGATGATGTTGCGGTGAGGTAAGCGCCAGACGCCAGAAATAAGACCAAGGAAGTAAGAGACGGCACAGCCCATTTTTTATGCACGGCGATGTACCATGAAAAAAGCATGACGAGCGACCACGGGAGCCACATGATATGTTTGTAGCTTGTAATATGCATCCCGAGAAATATCACGCTCGAAGCAACTGCGACTGTGCAAAATATCCAAAAGAGCGTCCGGTATTTACTGAAGAGCCAGACGACTACTGGGCCAAGAATAGCCATCTGTAGGAACAGGAGGACTGCCCAGTTGAAGTCTGGACCACCGGTTAAGGTAATGCTCTGAAGAATATAGAGCGGACTGAGCGATTTTTTTGTGAGGAGATTTTCCACCGGGAGGTATACGAGGAGAAAGAGGTAGTACGGTGCCAGAAGCCGGAACGCTCGCCTAAGTACAGCTGCGATCGAAAATGTTGTCCGCGAGGAGAGGTGCTTCATCGCAAAGACATACCCTGAGCAAAATACGAACACCTGTACCGCAAACTGAGAATAGTTCCAAAGAAACGATGCGAGAGCGCTGGTCCGATACCATGCGGTGATATGGATGAGGATCATGGCGATGATCCCGATACCCCGGAGGACATCGATGTCATTATTGCGGTTTTTCACAATTTCTGATAGTATAAACGATATGGGAGCAAAAGATATAACTCAGGACGCATTCAAGCAAGAAGTCCTCGAAAAAAAAGGATTGGTTTTTGTTGATTTTCATGCAGAGTGGTGTGGACCGTGTAAGATGACCGGCCCCATCATCGACCAGCTCTCGGGCGAAATGAACGATGTTGCATTCGTCAAAGTAGACGTTGACCAAAACGCAAATCTCGCTTCCCAATATTCCGTATTTTCAATTCCAACCTTCATCATCTTTAAAGATGGTAAGGTTGTCAATCAGTTCGTCGGTGCGATGGGGAAAGAAGGATTTCAGAAAGAAATCGACAAAGCGAAGTCTTCATAACAGCTACGCAGACTGTACTCGTTTTACTCCAGCAGACGACCGCTTTAGCACGACGCCCATCTGGCGCAGTTTATAGGTAAGGAATTCAGACAGCCATCTCCAGGATGAACCAATCGGTTTTCTCATTCCGGTTACGATCTGCTCATCTGAAATTGGGAATGTTACATTCGGAACAACCGGGCGATCATCTGAGGTGGTAACGCCCATCGCTCGCACATCTGGTGGAATCTGCTGAGCATCTCGCCGTTGTATGTACTGAGCGACATCTGGTGAAAGTGATGGCTCGGACTGAGGAGTTAGGACTTCATTATGGAGTGAGGAAGGGACTATTGGTTGTCCTTCTTTTGTTGGTCCAAGAACTCCGGAAAGAGGTGTATGCGATACTGGCATACAATCATCTTAGCAGACCTCGTTCCCCTTTTTTGCCCATTCGTCTCGCGTAATCTTACAGGACGGGCACTGATTCCCAATCGGACCGGTCGCCTCTGCACCGCAGTTTGGGCAGACAAAGTTTTTTGACTCATTACTCTTGAGGAGCTGTTGTAGGACGTTGCCCTGAGTAAGCAGTCGATACAGGGAGCTGGTTGGCTGTACTACCGAATCGATACCGTTCGCAATGCCGAGCAATGCCTCGATATCGCTTCGATTTACCTCGCTCCCACCGCACGCTCCCATGAGTGATATCTTTCCATTTGACTGTACCGAAGAGTGGTTGAGAATCAACTGAAGATAGATCTGGGCAAGGGCATTCTTATCGGTAAGTTTGCGAGGGTCAATGGAGTCTACCAGACGATCGAATTCGTTCGGTTTCTGCTCGTCGAGGTTGTGAAATGCCTCAACGAGCCGCGCGGTCAGGCCGCGCACCGTTAATGGATCGCGGCGCTGTTCGGCCTTGCCTCGATATACGACACCGTCCTTCCAGTTCTGCGAAGCGAAATCGAGGATCGAGCCGGAAAATGCTCCTGGACTTTGAATGAGGGTAGTGATTCGATCGTAGTCCGAAAGTGCGGCATCTGCCTCTGCGAATGCCTCAGGAAGGAACTGTCGTATTGCACTCTCACCTTCGGGGTCTACCTTCACGGCAACGCCGGTAATTTTCTCTCCATCGAAGTTCATGACGTATAGTTGGCCGTAGATAAACGGCACGTTCCGATAGGGATTGTCCAAGCTCTGATCGAGCGTGGCAGGACCGGCAGGGCTCAACCAAAAGACCGTGGCTTCCGGATTATGAAATAGAATGTCGGTAGCTTTCTTAAACCCGATCTGCGGAGTGCCATCTCGCTCTCGTGGGTCAAACTGATGTTCGAATCGATGAATCGGCTGTCGGTCGGGGTGATTAAAAACATTCCCCTCACCATCGAAATAATAATGATATCGATGTGAAACTGGAATGTCGTCCAGCACCTCACCCTTAAAGCCTTCAAGATTGCGCGCGAGCTCTCTCCTGCGTTGCTCGATGTCGAGCTGGGAGAGCCGGAGTGCTTCATTGGGGTCGAAGCTCAGCGGACCGATGGTCTCACCGACACGTGCAGCTGCGAAGGTTGTAGGAATGGGGGTTCGTCTGTGTTCGAGTGGCGGTGGCATAACGGTTTCCCTGCGTCGGGGAACGGACACTATCTGGAGAGTTTTCCGGCTGGTCCTCCGTAGGAGGGTTATACGGTTGCGGCACAGTCGCTGAGTCTCACAGCGTTGCCTCATCCAAACAAATTACAAACCCTTATACGATACTCCACACTGTGTGAAAATGCAATCAATTATGGAGTCTTGACGCCGAGCGGAACCACACCGGATACGCAGTGAAAACAACCACCCGAGGTTTCGACGGCGTGAGCTATATTCGGGTCGAGTCGTCGAATAACCGAGATGTAGTCATTTCTGTTCTGAAACCGGACCGATAACGGCTTGCCGGGTGCGAGCCACTCCGCTACGCGCGTTGGGAATCCCTCGGGATCTTCTCGCCCCCCAAGTTTATGAAACAAGAGCTCCTCATGTTTTGACATATCGATGCCCCAATGGCACGGATCGGTTACCGGAGGCATACCGGACACGAGGGTAATTTCCTTTGCTTCAAGTTCGAAGAGTGCGCCAATGATTCCCTGCGTAGTAAATCCACGTACGATCGAGTCATCTACCACGACAAGCCGCCGATTGGCGATAGCGGCACGATCAAACCCAAAGCTTCGAAGCGCAGACTCGACGCGCTGTTCTGGAGTTTCGGGCTTGATAAAGTTACGTCCTCCATAGCGATTCTTACCAATCGCAGGATCATACGGAAGGTTAAGTTGATTGGCAAGTCCGAGTGCATAATCGTTCCCAGAGTTTGGGACCGGGACCACGAGATCTGCATCGATAGCTCCCCCAACCTCACTCTGCCATCTCTGTGCAATGGTTACACCAAGCGACTGTCGTACTCTTCGATTTGATCGATCACGCTCATCTCTTGAGTTCGGATCCTGGAAGTACACCGGCTCAAATGAACAGTTCGCGCTCGGAAGTTGATCGGCACGCGGATCTCGCCAGAGCTCATGAATTCCATCAGGAGTGAGTTCATACAGTCGACCTCGTTCAACCCGCTCGATATACCGGGCGCCAGCCTTGTCGAGCGCGATTGTCTCGGACGCAAAGATCGCTCCTACATCGTCAGGAAGGAGTCCTACCACCCCTGGTTTGAAGCCCCATGGATCAGAAGCGATATAGATGCGTCCATCGCTGTCGAGGAAGGTGAGCATATATGCCCCATTCAGTGTATGGAGTACTCGAGATACGCGTTTCGATAACGGTAGATTTGGATCTTCTTGTGCGATCCGCTCCCCAATTGCGTAGGTGTCGCTGGTAGGTGTTTCGCGCGAGTAACCCTGGGTCGGAATGGTGGGAACGTTCCCGTTGTGGGCTACCGCGAAGTCTCGGAAAACAAAGGGCTGACGATTGTTCTGCTTATCTGCAGCGCGATCTCCGGAGGTCGCATACCGAGTATGGCCAATAATGGCCGATGTAGAACCAACTGTTTGTAGCGCTTCAGTCGGTAGCGCCTGTGGCCTCAAACCATCCCCACGAAGATAGCCGATATCGCCGTCTGCCAGATGCCAAGCAACTCCAGCTCCCTCCTCACCTCTGTGTTGTAATGCATCGAGTCCGAATACCGTTCGAGTGAATGCATCATGCGAGGGCGTCCGTAGTCGAACAGCGACCAGTGCGCAGTGCTCACGCAGTTCTCTTTCTTGATACTCTCCCCTTACTGGTATTTCCCTTCTCACGATTTTTTCTCAGTCGGCCAACTCGTCGCTCGGTACTTTTCGACTGCATTCTTGCAATAGTGAAGAACAGGTCGGACAGGCGATTGAGATATGCGACTATTATAGTATGAGTTCTGAGAGATACAACCCTTCTTTCTGCGGTTCGTGTAACTACTCTAAGGATATGAAAAAGTGAGGATCCAATCGTCCCACCTGGGAGAATAAAACTATCTAACGGAGGCAGTTCTGTTGTGATGTGATCGATCTTTTGTTCAAAATCTTTAGTTCGATCGCCAAGAAACGCTATAGGGATATCTGCTCCGGCGATTTTTGCCATGATTTGATAGAGATCGCTCTGTATTTTTTCGAGCTCCTCTACGACCGACCGGTCGGTTATCTGGAGAGCAACATATCCGATCCATGAACTCAGTTCATCTATGCTACCTGAGGCCTCAATGGCACGGTCCGCCTTTGAGACCCGCTTCCCTCCCCAGACACTCGTCGTCCCCTTATCTCCAGTGCGCGTATATATAGCCATAATGTTTCTTTTTCCACCTCAGCGCACGAGCGGCTGCCAACTAGCACGCACTGTAACCACAGCCGTAGCACTTTGAGCATCCTTCCTCATGTGCGAGTAGGGCTTCACCACAGCTCGGGCAGATGTCAAAGGTGTTCGAGTGCGACTCGGTCTTTGGCGCAACAGCAACCGCAGCCGTTAGGGTCGGCTGAGTAATCTCAGCCACCAACGCTGCCTCGTCGTTCTTATGCGCTGTGCCGTTCCCATTTGTAACATGGCCGTTAGCCGTGAGGCCAACGTGACCATTCGTCGTCTGATGATCTGCGTACGCGCCGAGCTTATAATGCATGGCAAGCGCTTTTGCGACAGCATCCGGAAGGCTCTTGATGCGCTCCTTTCCAAATCCCATTGCTCGTGCACCACCGATGCTTGAAAGCTGATCGATGATCTCCTTAATACGCTCATGTGGAGCGAGATGGGAAGAAAATCGAAGCGCAAGCGAGATGATTCTTCCGAGTCCCTCAGCCATTGCATAGACATCGGTTCCGGCCTTTCCCACATTGATGAACACCTCAAGTGGTTCTCCACCACCGTTTGTGTTGATCGTGATGTATGCGGTGCCGACCGGCGTGCTGATGCGGTATGTTGCACCGTGTACCACCATGGGTCGAGGATGAATCGCTGGTTGCGGCTTCTGCGCTACCTGCTCTTCTTTCTTCTCCTCCTCTTTTCGGACGAGAACGCCCTGTCGAGAGCCATCTCTCATGTACGCGATACCTTTACAGCCCAGATCATAGGCAAGGGTGTAGAGTCGCTTTACTTCTTCAACGGTCTGCGTTTTTGGTGCATTTACTGTCTTCGAGATCGATGCGTCAACGTACTGCTGAATGAGTGCCTGTACGCGCACGTGATCCTCAGGTGTGAGATCGTTTGCCGATACAAACCATTCCGGCTTTTCAATCTTTCCTGCCTTGAAGGCCTCTCCGTGCTTTTGGTACCACTGATCATAAAGGTGATGACGAATGACATCCTCACCGAGTCGTGATTTACGCATGAACTCAAACTCAAACACCGGTTCGATTCCGGAGGTGGTGTTTGCAAGAAGCGCGGTTGTTCCGGTAGGAGCCTGCATGAGGATGACCGAGTTTCGCACGCCATACTTTTTAATTGAGTCCTGCAGATCTTCGGGAAGTTGCTTGATGAAGCGCCCCTTTGAGAATGGCTCAGCTTCCCATTTTGGGAACGCTCCCTTTTCCTTTGCGATCTCCATCGACGCCTTGTATGCCTCGTCTCGGATCAGCTTGTACACCTTATCGATAAAGGCGAGACTCTCCTTCGATCCGTATCGAATATGGAGCTTGATGAGTGTGTCGCCGAGACCCATTGTTCCGAGCCCTATTCTACGCTCTCCATTGAGCTGTGTCTGGCGAATTCCCTCAAAGATATACGGATCCATCTCGACTACATTGTCCTGAAAGCGAACAGCCTGCGCTACGGTTTCTTTCAGTTCCTTGAAGTCAAAAACGCCTTTCTTGTCGATGTTTGCTCCTCGTACAAACGCTGCGAGGTTGATCGAACCAAGATTACACACTCCCCATGCTGGAAGACCTTCTTCTCCGCACGGATTGACGCAGTTGATGCGATTCCAGTAGTAGTTGTTGTGCATTTTGTTGTATCGTTCCATGAACACAACTCCCGGCTCTGCGGACTTCCACGCTGCCTCAGCAATGAGATCCCAGATTTTTCTCGCTTTTACAACGCGATGAACCTTCACCTTCTTGCCGAGCTTCTTCCACACCTCGAGGTCACCGTTCCACTTCTCGTCATACTCAGGATCGGTCACATCGGGAAAGACTAATGGCCAGTCCTCATCGTTCTTCACCGCATCCATGAATGTGTCAGAGATACAGAGCGAGAGATTTGCGCCGTTAATCCTATTGAGGTCTTGCTTTACCGTGATAAAGTCCTCGATGTCCGGATGCCAGTCCCAAAGCATTAACATGAGTGCTCCGCGACGAGTACCTCCCTGTTGAATGATGTCCTTGGTTGCGAGTGAAAACAGCTCCGCCCAGTTAATCGGTCCCGACGAGAAGCCGTTTACTTTTTTCACACGTGCACCCTTTGGTCGTAGCGAGGAAAGATTGATTCCAACCCCTCCACCGTGCGCCATAATCTCGACCATATTTTTCAAGGTGTCGAGAATACCGCCTCGAGAGTCTTTTGGTGATGGGATGACAAAGCAGTTGTAGAAGCTGACATCATAGCCCGTGCCCGCTCCTGCAAGAATACGTCCACCCGGGACGTACTTAAAGTCCTTCATCGCGACATAGAACTCGCGCTCCCATTTTTTTCTTGCCTCTGGTTTCTCGATCTCTGCCGCTGCTTTTGCGATTCGTCGCCACATCTCTTCAGGTTTCTTTTCAATTGGACCACCTTTCTTATCTTTTAACGAGTATCGATCGAGGAACGCTTTTTGTGCGATGCCGGTAAGTTTCATAAGGGCTATGATTATATAAAAATTAGTAATAATGACAACAACATTTTTCGGCCCTTACATTTCCGAAAATTGTAATGTTGTCGCATGAATGTATAGGTATATACAGTCATGCGAGCACGTCACAATTAAATAAGCTTCTTGATCTCTTTATCAAAGTCTTCCACCTCTTCGAATCGACGGAACACCGATGCGAATCGAATGTACGCAACCTTATCGAGCTTCTTGAGGTGTTTTGCTACGAGGTTTCCCACCGTTTTGCTATCGATTTCGGTTTCGTCCTTCTGTCGCATCTCTGCCTCCACACTCGAAACAATCTCATCTATCTGCTGTGCTGTTACGGTTGTTTTACCGGTTGCGCGCAGGATTCCACTTCGGAGCTTCTCTGGATCAAATCGCTCCCGCTTTCCATCCCGCTTGATTACCAACATCGGGATCTCTTCAATTCGCTCGTATGTGGTAAACCGTTTTTCACACCCAACACAGTTTCTTCGTCGGCGAACAACGTTCCCCTGTTCAGACACGCGCGTCTCGATGACCTCGGTGTCTGTTCGTTTACAAAAAGGACACTGCATATATACCCTAATTTTACTACAAAAATCAATATATATGGTGTCCTGGGTGCTTGTCAAGCACTATTTGTGTGTAATTTGGTGTATCAAACTATACATAAACTATATCAGTAGTGTAAATTAGCCTCAATTTTGTGTTTCTCCTGTCCGGGCGACTAAACTGCTTTGATTTTATTGAACAACATTGTATGTTGATACTGTTGCACCAAGCCCTATGGAAAACGCACATAACTACCTCAGACCGTTTATAGAAATGCTGTTTCCGAAGGTCTGCGTAGGATGCGGGGCTATCGGGAGCTACATCTGTTCTCGGTGCGTGAAAAAGCTTGTTTTGTATGAAAAACAGCGGTGTTTGTACTGCAACCGAGCATCCTTGTGCGGGCTCACCCACCCGTCGTGCGCAAAACCACGGGGGGTTGACGGCGTGGTGTCTGCCTTTCACTACTCTCCACTTCTGAAGAAGATCATAAAAATAGCAAAGTACCGCCTCGCCAAGGACGCGCTCACCGAGCTCCTACAGATTTCTGCACCGATCCTCGGGTCACTCATTGCACCGGCTCGATCCCCATACCGTGCCCGGGTCTTTGTCCCGATACCGCTTCACTGGACACGGCACAATCGGAGAGGCTTCAATCAGTCCGAACTGATCTGTGAAGCAGTATCGGCATGGGTTCCGGAGTCTCGAAGAGAGATCGTACTCAAACGAGTCATCGCAACACACGATCAAGCGAGAGTTCTGAGACGGTCGGACCGGGTCGCAAATGTGTCACACGTATTTCGCACGACGCAGCCACTTCGCGAGCGGCGGGTCTTTTTGGTCGATGACGTGATCACTACCGGTTCAACGCTCAAAGCAGCGGTCCTGGCCCTGAAGCAGGCTGGTGCTACGCATGTATATGGACTTTCACTTGCAAGAGGGTAGTGTAATATATGTATATATATGCGCGAACAGGTGCACAAGATCGAGGTATCTGCGAAAACAATTGTGTTTGCGGTGGTACTGCTCATTCTACTTCAGGTTATCTGGGTGGTTCGCGAGCTTTTCTACTCCTTTGTGATCGCGTTTATCGTAATGAGCGCCTTTAATCCCGCAGTTTCTTGGCTGTCGAGATTTCGTGTTCCCCGTGCGCTTTCTGCAGTATTCTTCTTCGGGCTTTTGATCACGGCGATTACCTATCTTTTTATGTGGCTTGTTCCTCCGGTGAGTAAAGAGACCGCGGTACTGGCAAAGAACCTCCCAAAGTATCTTTCGACCTTTAGCTTCGGACCTCAGCTCCAGCTGAACGAAAACTTTTTTTCACAGTATGTAACCAGCGTAACCGGTGGAACATTCGACTTTTTAAAGAGCACATTTTCAAACGTAATATTTTTGATTTCGACGGTCTTTTTTAGCTTCTATTTTCTTCTTGAAGAACGATCTATCAAGGCTTTTTTTGTTCGATTTATGGACAAAAAGAACGCACCGATCGCGGCCGTAATTATCGACAAGATGGAGGCAAGAATGCAGGCATGGTTATGGGGACAGCTCATTCTCATGATCAGTATTGGGGTCACAACCTACATCGGACTGTTGCTCCTTGGAGTGAAGTACCCACTCCCGCTCGCGGTTCTAGCTGGGCTCCTCGAGGTTGTGCCGATCATCGGTCCGATCATCTCTGCGATACCGGCATTTTTAGTTACTGCGTCGCAGAGCTGGGTAGGTGGAATGATGGTTATCGGGCTCTACTTTATTATCCAACAGGTTGAGAATCAGGTTCTTGTCCCGGTTATTATGAGACGAGCGGTCGGACTCAGTCCTATTATTACCCTTGCCGCTCTGATTATCGGAGGAAAGCTTGCGGGGATTATGGGCGTTCTTCTTGCGGTGCCGATCACGCTTGGCATCGAAACGATACTCACCGAGCTCTCGAACCTTCGAAAAGACTGAGAAATAGCCTCAAAAACTTCTGGTGCGGTGAATCTGCGGTATATATGCGGGAATTGACTGCGGAGATAATGCGGTTAATCTGCGGTAATAAAATTACGGTTTTTTTGGGCAGGGTCAATGTAACGGTACGCGGGAAAAGCGCGGTATATATGCGGGAATTAGTCCTTAGTCGTTCGCAGGAACGATCACATCGAAGGTCTGAGGTTTGCCGTAGGCCTTCGGTCCGTAGTCGGTGCAGAAGTTTTCGATATTCTCCATAAAGTAGGGGTACTTTTTCTTCTGGAGAACTCCACAGAGGTAGTAGGTGAGTGCCTTTACCATTCCGAAGCCCGCGTGGTTAGGGAGCGGTATGAACCAGCGGTGATCTTTATGCCCAAAGTATGGATTATCATTTCCGATCGAGATCACCAGCTCCTTCTCCCATGGATGTACGAACTTCGCGTGGCGGGAAAAGCCTTGCGAATTGGCCCGAATCATGAGGTGAGGCCCAAACAGTTCATCGCGCTTAATCTCAATCATTGGCGCAACGGCTGCATAGGTATCTGGAAGGACAAAGGCATAGGCCTCATAGTCAGCAAAGTTTTTGGGAAGCTCGAGCGACGAAATAAACGACTTGATATCCTTCGGTTGCTCATTGGTGGTTGAGAGAATCATTCCGAGATAGGTGGAGGTATTGTAGGTGTACGGTTCGGCGATGCTTTTGTAGGAGTGTACATGGTCGGCGATCTTGGCCGCGGTAGAGTTCGGCTTACAGGTGAGCAGCGTGGTTGTGAGGCCGAGTGATTTAGCGAGTTCTACCTCCCAGACCGAGTCCTTCTCTCCAGATGATGAGATGATCACGGCATCCTTCACCAAACCTTGTTTGACTGCATCGCGGTAAGACTCTGCCAGCGACCGAAAGGAGGTTTCGTCACACAGTATTGCCGATCTTCCTGAAAAAATTATCTTTCCGGTGTGGCTTGCGTTTCCACTTCCCACAACGAACGGGAAGGACAGATGAGAAATATCAAGCGTTGGGGGAGGAGTGGTAATGAAGAACTCAAGAGAGCTCAGTACGATTTCATCAAGCGTAGGAATTGTCATACGGGCATTATATAAACGTCTTGAGTACGGTACAAGCGCTTCCAACACTCTCGAGTTGATAGTCTCCCACTTCCTGTGGAACAAAGCACGAATGCCCGGTCCCAACCGTGACCGATCCATCCGCAGCGGTAACCTTCAGGACACCGCTCCGTACAAAAAAATGCACAAAGGACTTGGTTGTATGTGCGTGCAGCGGTTCGGCTACGGTAAGTCGTTCGAGAGAGTAGTACGGCGTACTACAGAGCGTATTGCCGGTTGGGTACGTTACATTTCGATCCGGTGTATTGTGCGCCGGCGTAGTATCGAGGTGTTCAAAGTAGTCGTCGATTTGAATCGGTCGAATACTTCCGTCACTTTTTATTTTTCCTTGGTCAAAGCAGCGAATGGTAGACACGGGATCCATCGCATCCAGCTGGACCTCATAGAGAACATTTCCAAGAGGATAGCTCTGCCGATCTTCTTCCCACGAATGATGAATGCCACCCGACGACATGTCGACAACCGCATCTTTCTTTGGGTGGATTGTATTCACATACTGCCAGGGATTTTGCGATGTGATGAAGTCCCGCGCTTGAGACACGCCTGCTTCAATCGAAATCGTTCCTGCTACGATCTGCGAACTGAGTTGAGTCATCTTGGCAGAGATTTCTTCACAGCACTGTTTATATCGTGAGACGTCGACGTTGGCGACAAGCCCGCAGGTAGCCTTTCCATCTTCGAAATAAAACCAGGTCTCTGGCTTCGGTTTCCAACGACCCGTAACGGTTCCCGGTGGCACATGAAGCTGAAAGCTATTTCCAAGTGCTTGGGTAAACTTGATCAGAATCGGTACTTGCTGTGCGGTGATTGCCGACAGTCCATCATACTGCGTACCCGGTTGGAGGGGAAATGAGTCAGTCTCGTCTTTATCTGCGTAACCAACCTCCGGAATAAATTTCTCATCCTCGGTCGTTGTCAGATCGAGGCGAAATTTTGATTGTCCAAACAGTTCATAACTCTGTCCTATTTTTACTCCGGCAAGCTCTGGTTTTGTGTCCCAACGTTTTGTCTGAAGGATGTAGTCTCCACCCCAGGTTGGTTGTTTTATCAACTTCGGAATAACAAGATATGGCCGCTTCGGAAACATAGTGTTTATATAGTATAATTCAGACTGTGAACAGTAACAATAAAGTCGTACTGTATTCGAAGTCGCTCCGAGTTAATCAGTGGTTGAAGAACTTCGTTGTCTTTACGCCGATTGTTTTTTCAGGCCAGCTGTTTAATGCTCCTGTTTTGCTTTCCTCGATTGCCGCATTCTTTATTTTCTGTCTCCTTTCGTCAACCTCATATGTCTTCAATGATATTGTCGATTTTCAGAGCGATAAGAAACATCCGGTCAAACGTTTTCGGCCAATTGCCTCAGGAAAAATATCAATTCAAGAGGCAACCTTTACCGCCTTCATTTTGGCGGTGGTATCACTCATTTTTTCACTCATGTTTTCGGTGCAGTTTTTTCTTCTCGCGGTTCTGTTTGCGGCACTCCACGCAGTGTACACGCTCTTCTTAAAAAAGCACTCCATTATTGATATTTTTACGATTTCATTTTCCTTTATGATTCGTGCGTTTGCTGGCGTGCTTGCAACCGGTTTCCCGATTCCGATCTGGCTCATGTTCACCATTTTCTTTGGATCGCTATTTGTCGCAACGGTGAAGCGAGACGCAGAGCTGTACGTACATGGTCGTGAAGCGCGCGCCGCACTCGGAGCATATCGAGAGCATCTGTTAAGTTTTCTTACAACAACCTTCGCCACATCGACAATTCTTGCGTATTCTTTCTATACCTATTTCGAGCGGATCACCGGAGAGAACGCTCGATTTACCGAGTTTTTCAACCAGATTATTCCACAGTTTGAAGCGCGAAAATGGATGATGGTCACTATTCCGTTTGTTGTGTATGGGATCGCGCGATATGCCCAGTTGCTGTACGATAAATCAGAAGGCGAGCGACCCGAAGAAATCATCACCAAAGATAAGCCGCTTATCACGACCATGGGCCTCTGGGGTCTCACGGTAATTCTTCTCCTCTACATCCTCTAATACCATTTTCTTTAGCGATGGAGCTGTTCTCCCCAATGATTTAGAGTTGCAATGGAAAAATAAAGAGTGTAAAAATAGGGGCGATGAAAACGACAGAAAAAACTCACGATAAGCTCAGTCCTAAGAATGAAGCGGTAAATCTTGCAATCGAACAGATTCAAAAACAGTTCGGTCGCGGATCGATTATGCGCCTGGGTGAAAAACCCGCCCCTGCCGTAGAAGATATTATTAAGACCGGCATTCTTCCACTCGATGTCGCACTTGGTGTTGGCGGAATTCCTAAGGGCCGCATCATCGAGATTTTCGGCCCGGAAGCATCCGGAAAGACCACGGTCTGTCTCTCGGTAATTGCGGAGGTGCAAAAAAAGGGCGGCATCGCAGCCTTTGTTGATGTAGAGCACGCGCTCGATCCGGTATGGGCGGAAACACTCGGTGTTAAGGTAGATGACCTTTTGGTTTCGCAACCGGACACCGGAGAACAAGCGCTCGAAATTGTCGAGGCATTAATTCGATCAGGTGGCGTGGATCTTGTCATTGTTGACTCGATCGCCGCACTTGTGCCACGAGCGGAGATCGAGGGAGAGATGGGAGATGCTCAGATGGGACTGCAGGCAAGACTCATGTCCCAGGCCCTCCGAAAACTTACCGGCGTTGTATCAAAATCCAAAACCACAGTTCTGTTCACCAATCAGCTCCGCCTGAAGATCGGCATTATGTTCGGAAATCCAGAAACAACTCCCGGAGGTCTTGCTACGAAGTTCTATGCTTCGGTGCGTATGGATGTTCGCAAGATCGAAACGTTGAAAAAAAACAATATGGTTGTCGGATCTCGTCATCGAGTGAAGATTGTGAAAAACAAACTTGCTCCACCATTTAAGGAAGCAGAGTTCGTTATCAACTCAGAGGGAATCGATCGCGACGAGGCAATTATTGAGGCGGCGATCGGAGCCGGTGTCATCACGAAGAGTGGCGCATTCTTAAAGTTGGGTGAGCGAGTGCTTGCGCAGGGGAAGGAACAGTTAAAGGAGACCTTTGCACAGGACGAAAAACTCCACAAGCACATTATCGAGGAGCTTGAAAAGAAACTGCTTAAAAAGTAACGGGAACGGACGACCACCAGGGATATTCATTCGTTACAATATCGTATGCAAAAACTGCTCAATGCAGCATATTTCTATCTTCGATTTCGTCCTCGTTCTGAGTCTGAGATGCGTCAGTACCTCGAAAAGAAACGGGTGAAGTATGGGATTGCTGAGGACTGTGTCGGCGATGCAGTCGCGGAGCTGAAGCGACAGTCGCTCGTGAATGATCAATCGTTTATCTCCTGGTTTATCGAGATCCGCGGCAGTTCAAAGAAGAAATCAACTCGCATGCTGCGATATGAACTACAGCGCTATGGAGTATCCACAGATGACATCGATCAGTACTTCTCGGCACATGAGGTAGACGAGCTTCAGCAGGCGATCCGCGCTCTCGCTGCACGGTGGCGGTCAATTCGATCGCTTGACCCAAAAAAACGCTTTGAACGAGCCGCGACCTATCTCCAGAGAAAGGGCTTCTCGTATGCCCAGATTAAAACAGCGATTGCAGAGTGCGAGCAAAAAAGGTAAAATAGCGGTATTAATAAGTTATTCATTATTATTCATTTCAGAAGATTGTATTCATGAGAGCTGACTACATTACCAATGCATTCCTGGCCGTCATACGCCTGAGCGAACTGCACCGATCGTAATGTAACCCACCTCCCCAATCTTCTTCTTATTATTTTTATCTATGAACACCGCAGCACTTGAGGTACTCCTTCGTAAATTGTTAGAAAATCTTGAAAAACAGAATGCAAAGCAGCCAGAACCTGCAGCACAGCCCGCTCCGGTAGAGAAGAAGCCGGTTCAACCAGCAGCGCCCACCCCCGACGTTCAGGCGATGGTCCAGAAGGCTCGTGATGAAGCATACCGCATTAAGGAACAGGCACAGCAGGAAGCACGCAAGCTCACGCAAGAAGCAATGGAGCTTGAAAAACAGTTGAATCGCCGAGAGCAACAGGTCGGCCAGAGAGAGCGCGATCTCGACAAGGAAAAGCAGGTCGCCGACAAGGCCCGAAAAGACGCAGAGGCAGCCAAAGAAGCACTCCTGTTAAAGGTAGAAAAAGTTGCCGCCATGTCGAAGGATGAGGCTAAGCAGGTGCTTCTCACTGGTTGGGAGGAAAAATTAAAGGGCGACATTGCCAAGCGAGTGAAGGCAGCTGAAGAAGAGATTAAGACGACGGTTGAACAAAAAGCGAAAGAGATGCTCGTCGACTCGATGAAGCACGGTGCAACGGACTATGTTGCAGAGTACACCCTCTCAACCTTTACTCTTCCAAATGATGAGGTGAAGGGCCGAATTATCGGTAAAGATGGGCGAAATATTCGCGCATTCGAGCTAGCAACTGGCGTCGACGTCGATCTTGAAGAAGAAGGCGTCATCAAGCTCTCATCGTTTGATGCGGTGAAGCGTGAGGTTGCCCGAATCTCGCTCGAGCGACTCATCCGAGATGGTCGCATTCAGCCACAGCGCATTGAAGAGATTATTAATCAGGTAAAGCGTGAGATTGAACGTGTTATGTTTCAGGCGGGCGAAGAGCTTGCACATAAGGTTGGCGTGTACAATCTTCCGAATGAGGTAACACAGGCACTTGGACGATTTAAGTACCGATACTCATACGGACAGAACATGATTCTTCACACGCTCGAGGAGACCAAGATCGGTATCGCACTTGCACAGGAGCTCAAGGCCGATGTCAACGTAGCAAAACTCGGCTGTCTCCTGCATGATATCGGAAAGGTCATCGACTCCAAAGAAGGTGGGAACCACATCACCCTCGGCGTAGAGTTTTTGAAGAAGCATCGTTTCCCTCAGGCAGTCATCGACTGTGTCGAGTCGCATCACGAGGATGTACCGTTTAAGTCTGTCGAAGGCGTTATCGTCTACATCGCAGATGCCGTTTCCGGTGGTAGACCAGGTGCGCGACACGAGGACTTTGAAGAGTATCTCAAGCGCATTAAGACCATTGAGGACGCAGCCCGCACACAGAAAGGCGTGCGAGACGCATACGCGCTTCAAGCCGGTCGAGAGCTGCGTGTCATCGTAAAGCCAGACGAGGTCTCAGACGACGAGATGTCGATCATGGCTCAAAAAATACGTGAAGAACTTGAGAAGAAGTTCGACGTATTCCCCGGCCAGATCAAGGTCACGATTATTCGTGAATCTCGAGCCGAGGCAGTGACAAAGATCTAACAAACGCAGGAGTTTTTGAGGTCTATTTTCTCCCAAATTTGGGATTTTATTCTTCCTTTTGCTATGCTCTAAATCAAAACAAGCATTTGATTTAGATTGATCTACTCCGATCAATTAAATATAGATTGACACAACAATAAAAAAATACTATTCTGTTCGTGATTTCTTGTTGTGACAATTAAAAGTTTATGAAGAGTTATAAATAGGCTATTGCACCGGCCTATTTTTTGTATCACGGTGTAAGAAGGGAGGTGATTGTACATGACAAAAGCAGACTTAGTAGCACAGGTAGCTAAAAAGGCAGGCTTGACCTCAAAAGCAGCAAAGGATGCAGTAAACACTGTTTTCTCATCAATCACCGCTGCAATGAAAAGAGGAGAAAAAGTAGTGGTTACTGGTTTCGGCACATTTATGGTGCGACGACGCGCTTCTCGTAAGGGTCGCAATCCACAAACCGGAGCTGAAATTCAGATCCCATCAACCAAGACGCCAGGATTTACCGCTGGTAAATCATTGAAGCGAATGGTGAAGTAATCCGCCACCGGCGAGATTAGAGAACAACCCCGCGGTCGTGTTGCGGGGTTGTTTTATTCTGTAGTGGTCGAGTATAATTATGTATGATTGCACGATTCCTACACCCTATTCTGCTCATTCTCTTTCTCATCGTTATTCCACCATTTTTTTATCTTCTCAACTATTCTCAGACCATCCCAACGAACTACGGAAAGGAAGAAAGCTACGAACTTCCCCATCCCGGAATTGCACCCGACAATGTGCTCTATCCCATCAAGGAAATCCGCGATACATTGCTGATTTTCTTTAGTCAGGACAATATTACGCGCGCTCAGTACAATCTCCTGCTCTCGGATAAAAAAATAAAGGCGGGAGAGTTTCTTGTTGAAGAGAGAAAGTACCAGCTTGCAGGCGAGACCTTCCTTGAAGCAGAGAAGGACTACGAAGAAGCACTCAAGAGCGTTAAGTCGGCCATCGATCTGGGAGAACAGGCCAACGTTGAGTTCATCGGAAAGCTTACACGAAGCAACCTAAAACACGCCTCTGTAATGCAGATGGCGAAACTCAAGTTCCCTACAGCGCTCCAGTCTGAGCTGCAGGCTGCAGTTCAGTTAAATCACGATAACAGTGTGTTACTGCTTGGTCTCCAGTAGACCGAATACCGTTGCCATCACAACTGAGTTTTGGATTAAGGTTAGCCAGTAATGATCAAATAATCCGGTAAAGCAGACAACAAAGACGCACGCAACAACCGGATAGTTTCTACGATTATTCTTCAGGACAGGAACCGCGCGCCAGAGGAGGTACAGCGAGGCAATCAGTCCGATCTCGCTTAGCAGGAGCAGAAAAATATTGTGTACCGGTTGCCCAAAGGAACCTATGGTAAGCGTTGGAAAAAACTGCTGTGCAATGATGTAATTTCCAAGTCCTACGCCTTCGATGAGATGCTGTTGTATCAGAAGAACGGCATTGTTCATCAGCTGCATTCTCACCGCTGCGGAGAATGGGTCACCAATCGCACGAAAAACAATGGCGACAGGGAGAATAAGCGCAAGAAGCTTCGCACCAATACAGACGAGGCAACGTTCCCGCTGGAAGACCTGTTGGACGAGGATGTATTTGAGGGTGACAAATGCAAAGCCAAGCAATGCAATTTTCGAGAACGAAAGAAAGATGAGGAGTGGTGCCACTGCCAGTGCAAGAGTTCGAGTACGGGTGTGATTTGACTGAAAGAGAAAGAACGCATAGAGGAGGAGATAGAATCCGCCGAGTGAGTTTGGGTGGGAAAAGGTTCCGTACGAGCGGAGGAGTTCAACTCCTGTTAAGCTTGCCTTTGCGATACCGATTGTCGAAAGTGAGAAGGCACGCTCCCCGAAATAATACATGATCCCGTTGAGCGATGACTTCGAGACAAACTGATAGAGAGAGAGTCCAAGCTCAAACACCATCGATATAACAAGTCCGCGCAGGACCAGCGCGCTCGCGTTGCGTTGCGATCGAATGATCGAGAAAACCACGACTAATTCAAGGAGGCGAACATACTGATAGAGAGCAACTTCCCGTGAGTAGCTGAACCATAGCGTGACTGAGACGAGAAATAAGAATAGCTGGAGATATACATTCTGGAGTGTTTTGCGTAGTTGAGCTCGGTGATATACGGCAAGCATGACGATAAGGAGGTCAATGGCGTAGACCGTCGGAGCGAGATAGTCGATCCGAATACCGGAGAGATAGGAGAACGGGAGAAAGAAATGTTTGCCAAACTGGGTAGGGAGCAGCAGTCCAAACAGGAACAGCAGGAGTCCATCCAGAGATGCTGGTTTGTGGAGCCAGGATAGAATAGTGCGCATAGGTTATCGATGGGTAATCCGAAAAGTCTCCCAGGCCGAATGTGCTGATGCAAATCCCGCAATCACTGTCCGTCGTTTTTCTGCGCGAAGGTAAGGAGCTCGCGTCGAAAGAAACATTGCAGAAATGATGCGATGCCGTTTTCTCAAAAATGCATGAGTTGAGGGGTAGAGATTCCGAGAATAGTTGACCAGCAGCGGAATACTAAAGGTAAGAATCTGCCCGACAAGGTGTGCACCACGGCGAATCGGCAGCCGCCGTTTTATGCTATTTTCATACACCCGAATACCGGTGTCGAGATAGTCGACATGCTCAATCAAGTGAAAAAATTGATGGAGGTGTGGTTTTTTATTGTGACATGCATTGAGATACGATGTCCAGATCTTTTTCTTGAGCGGCGCTTTCAGTGCAAGGAGTGCAAGAACCTGACGAAATACCTTTTTCTCTCTGTGATCATGCTCTGCACCTTTGAGCGGAGCGGGTATGTCGCCAACACTTTGCTCATCCAAAATGGCTTCGCCGAAATCATGGACGAGCGCTGCAATGAGGAGCATTTCCTGATCGGCCCGCGAAAATCTACGAGGGTGTATTCGAGCTTCGTGCTGGAGGAGTTGTTGTGTAATGGCGTAAACCTGCTTCAGATGAGAGAGCGTAACACCACTTGGTCCAAGTACTTTTCGCCAATAGGAGCGACTTTCAGTTGAATGCCGAAACGGTTGGTATCGAGTTGTTTCGCGTAATGATCTCGCAGCCTTTGTGTGCAGGAGTGCGTGGTAGATTTCTTGTGCTGGAATGATTGATTGGCGCGACAGCATGCTCGGATTATACGGGGTTCGATTCTCGAGATCAATCCAAGCGGTGAGAAGGTAAACGATCGGTCAAGAGCTAGAGTCACACTCAAAGGCGGTAGAGTTCTGAAATATTCGACACTAAACAAATCAAAGATCGATAGCTTTGCTCAGGCGCTTGGTAGCGGCGGGATTACAACTGTCTAAGTGATTTCGTATAGACCGGAGCAACCCAGGAAAATGAGCCATCCTGCCGTACCCGCATCGTGTGTATACGTTCGAAGGGTGGTACAAACTCAATACCCGTGTTGTTCCAGAGCTCTGATTCGGACCGCGATACCTCCTTTAAATATTCACTCAGTTCTCCTCTTGCAAAGGTCAATGCATGACGAGCCGCATCGTCGCCGATGATCGGTGGTAATTCGCCGTCGGTATACTCTTCGAGGTAAAAATGCTCAGTTGCAAAGAGCGGTTGGGGGAGAAAGATATGTTGTCGTCTCAGCCGAGATCCCAGATCGAGGTCGATTGCTTGTTTTTGTTTCATGTGTTGCGTGTAGGGTGCCTGCGGTGTGTCATGTTTTTGGGCTGGAATTTTTGCAATATATCGCTCTTCACCGATGGTAACAAGGAAAAGTCGAGAATACTCACCAACCTGGTACGGTTCAAGGCTCATTCCGTCACGGACGGTTGACCTGAGTCGATAGTCTCCATCGAGAAGAGAGATCATATCGGTTACGGTTCGATGAATCTGCTGTGGGCTGCGGGAGCATCGTGCAAGGAGGTTGACTCCTAGTTCTGAAACGAGAAATTCACCGAGCTGAAGATTGCCGAAACGGTCCGGTGCAAGTTGTGGATCGTGGTCATAGAGCGCTGGATGTTCGATGTCGGTCATATAGGCCTTATGATCCCATAGGATACATGAGAAAGTTCGTTGTTTGGTGGAGATGGGGGGAGTTGAACCCCCGTCTGAAGAAACACGAGTACAAAGGTTTAGTTAGAGATAGCGTATTTTCTCTTCATGTTGCGGTGAGGCAATACACAAACTCTTTCGCAACGATCAGTTATGGGTTTTCAACTTCATCACCAACTGAAAACGTGATGTCGTCATACCTTGATTGGTTTACCCCACGTATGCATTAAATCAAGGAAAATGCACGGTGAGAATTCAACAGCACTTAGGCTGCATAGGCGAATGCGTATGCATTGCGATAAGCGGCTGCTTCCATTGCTTCCATTTCGTCAGCAGTTAGTATTTCCCGAGTGTCGTTCCGGTACGCCCTAACCTTTTGTAAAAGTGCAGTTCCTCGTCGATTCTATACATCCCCTGTTCATCGCTTCATCCATTCTTTTGCTTCTCGGTTATCGTGTCGTTCGATCTTTTTCTTCTTCTCGAGCTTTCGTTTTTCAATGTCTTTTCGTCCCCTTACAAGAGCGATTTCTATTTTGATTAACGCACCCTTATTATAACACGAAACAGGGGCAATAGTAAGTCCGGACGCTCCGTGTAGCTTCGTTTGCAGGCGTATCAGTTCATCCTTTCGGATGAGGAGTTTTCGTGTTCGCTTTGGTTCCTGGGTGGCTCGAGGCGCATACTGATACGGATAGATATCTGCATTCACAAGAAAGAGCTCTCCCTGCAGGAGCTTCACATGCGCACTATCAATATTCATCTTTTCTTCGCGTATAGACTTTACCTCGGGACCGGTGAGTACGACACCTGCCTCATAGGTTTCGAGGACCTCAAAGTCACGCTGCAACTTTCGATTCACGATTTTCATATTCCTATTGTAACAACTGAAGCCGTCGATTGGAGGATAGGAGCGAGTTACTGCCGTACGAGTTTTAGAACCGCGATCTGATTTGGTGTGAGGAAGACCGTTCGTTTCACCGGCTGATCAGACACAATAACTTCCTGATCTTTTACAAAAATGCCATCGAGATTTTCAATCGAAAGGAGATAGGTACCATTCGGTAGATTAACGATGGTGAGCGGAACCAGCTCCTTATTCGCATTCTTTGGATCGTTGTTCGCGAGGATGACGGCGTATCCCGTATCGGTCTTGGTTGCCACCGCACGGACGAAGTCGCCTTCGCCATACACCTGAACTCGGTCGCCCGAGATCATTGCCGCGAGTGTTTGTGCCCGTCGATTCGCGTGGGTCGTCCGCTTGCTAACAACCGATGACACGACCGTGTACGAATCCTTTGCCGATGTAAGCCCTTTCTCTTTCCAGGGAGCGGAGGATACGCTTACCACCTTTGATGTATCGATACGAATGTTTGCTTTTGCGAAAGACTTAATGAAGAAGTACTGAAGGAAAAAGAAGATCGCGAGAGGAAAGAAGATACCAATAGAAATGAAGCTTACCACAAGGCGCCTACGTAGTGTCTCGTCAAGATCCATGATCAGATATTACGGGAATATCGAATTCTTTTCAATGTCTCCAACAGAGAAGAAAATTATCTGCGTTGATGTTAAATCTACATGGATCCTCTATACTCTTATCTGCGAAGGTATGAATGCGAATCATGGTGCACGTTTTGGTATTGCTGTCCTCTTCTTCATAGCTGTAGTCATATTCGTTGCCAAACAAGGCCAACTGTTTTCAGCCCGAACAGGAGCTGAAGAATCAACGAAGCGAGAGGAGTCGACGAGCGAAGCGCATATACTTGCGAACGGTCAATCGCGATATCTTGAATTCAGTCGCGAAGAATATCAACGGGCAATTTCCGCAGGAAAGATTATCTACCTCGAGTTTTATGCAAACTGGTGCCCGATCTGTCGAGCGCAAGAGCAGGAACTAATTCAGGGATTCAGCATGCTCACCAGATCGGATGTGGTGGGATTCCGGGTGAACTACAAGGACGACCAGACCGATGATCTAGAAAAAGAGCTAGCAGAAAAGTACAAGATTCCATACCAGCACCATAAGATTGTCTTGAAAGATGGGAACGTGGTAATAGACACAGCAGAAACCTGGGATGCGCAAACCCTCGTCGAGCAGTTGTCAAAACTATAACCATGTTAGTTCTATTACTTTTTGCATTTCTATCAGGTCTGGTGACAATAGCGGCTCCGTGTATCTGGCCACTCCTACCGATCATTTTATCCTCGAGCGCACAAGGGGGTCATCGAAAACCGCTCGGGATCACGGTCGGAATCATCTTAAGTTTTGCGGTTTTTACGCTTACACTCTCCTACATCGTATCCATTGTTCCGCTGGATCTCGATGTTCTGAGGCTGTTCGCGGTTGGCATTATTGCGTTTTTTGGCTTTACGCTCGTTGTTCCTCAACTGAATCAAGCCGTTGAGGGAATGGTGAGTCGATTGAGCGGAAAACTGGGAGGTATTACGAGCAGGCAAGGAACTGGTTTCACAAGCGGCTTCATTACCGGGCTTGCACTTGGGGTCGTGTGGACTCCATGCGCGGGTCCGATCCTCGCAACGATTGCGGCGCTTGCCGCTACACAGGCCGTTACCCCTCAAATTATTATCGTAACGATCGTTTACGTCATAGGTGTGGGAATTCCATTATTCCTTTTTGCATTGCTTGGAAACAAATTGTTTACCAAAACCAGAATGATATCCAGGTACAGCGGTAGAATCCAACAAGCATTTGGCGTACTCATGATCGTGATGGCGTTCCTCATCCTCACTAATCAAGATAAGGTTCTGCAAGCTCGTCTGCTCGATGTATTTCCACAGTACTCAACGTTTTTAGTTAAGCTTGAGGGCAACGATGTTGTGAAGTCTGAGCTTGCGAAACTTCGAGGAAACAGTGATTCATTATCCCGAATCACAGAGGGGCAGCCCAGCAATTCGGTGAGCGACACACTTCCGAAACTTGGAAAAGCTCCTGAATTTGTTGGTATATCAAACTGGCTCGGCTCGGAACCACTCACCATGAAGTCATTGAAGGGGAAGGTGGTACTCGTTGATTTCTGGACCTATACCTGTATCAACTGCATACGAACTCTACCGTTTGTCACGAACTGGCATAAGACATATAACAACCAAGGATTTGTTGTCGTCGGTGTCCATACTCCAGAGTTTGAGTTCGAAAAGAAGATCGAGAATGTGCAGACCGCAATGAAGCAGTTTGGAATTCCATATCCCGTCGCGCAGGACAACGATTATTCTACCTGGAATGCTTACAACAATCATTACTGGCCTGCAAAATATCTTATCGATGCAGACGGCATCATACGATACACCCATTTTGGGGAAGGGGAATATGAGCGCACCGAGGAGGCGATACGTAAACTATTAGCTGAGGCGGGAAACAAGGTTTCTGATAGTAAGACAAAGATCGAGGACGCTACTCCCAAAGGCGCGAGAACGCCTGAGACATACCTCGGAACACTTCGTAGGGTGCCAAATTCGTATATGCAGCTGAGTGATAACTGGAAGACGACCGATGAGTATGTTGAATCAGCTGCGGGTTCAACGATCGATCTCCAGTTCAATGCCGATAGAGTGTTTCTCGTGATAACCTCAGATAGCCCAGGCAATATTGATGTGCTCCTCAATGGCTTTCCCGTGGAGACACGGTATTCCGGTGCAGATGTGAACAACGGAATTGTTCAGACCAACTCCGCTCGGCTGTATGAGCTGATAAATCTCAGAGGACAAAGCAAAGGAGGGAAGTTGCAGCTCAACTTCCAGACTCCAGGAATCCGAGTTTTTGCGTTTACCTTCGGCTAGCAGGAACGGTTAGAATCGCTCTATTTGTAGCATATAAGCGACTGACACAATGCCGTTATCGGTGTACCGTAAGGAATGATCGTAACAGTTTTCTCTGGTGTGACGATCGGCCTCGAAGGTGTACTCATACAGGTTGAGGTGGATGTTGCTGGTCGGGGTTTTCCGCAGTTTACCATCGTCGGGCTGCCATCGAAGGCGGTCGATGAGGCACGAGAACGAGTGAGGACCGCGATTCACAATACCTCATTTGATATGCCGGACTCACGACTCACGGTTAATCTTGCACCGGCTGATATTCCAAAAGATACCTCTGGGTTTGATCTTCCGATTGCGGTCGGCATTCTCGCCGCCTGCGGTAATGTTGAGCAGCCAGCAATGCACCGCGCTCTCTTTATCGGAGAGCTATCACTCGAAGGTTATGTGCGACCGGTTCCCGGAGTTATCGCACTCGCAACTATGGCACGAAACCACAAGATCACCCAGTTGTACGTAGCGATCGATAATGTACAGGAAGCGCTTCTCATTCCCGGGATCACGGTCTATGGCGTCCATAATCTTGGAGAGCTCGTACTTCACCTGAACGGCGTTACGCCAATACTGCCGTCACAACCGCTACCCTGGAATTCATCAAAAAAACAGCATGAATTCGACTTCGCAGAGGTGAAGGGACAGTACGCTGCAAAGCGAGCTCTTGAGATTGCGGCATGTGGTTTTCACAACGTGCACATGAAAGGACCACCCGGAGCAGGAAAGACGCTCCTGTCACGCGCCTTTATCTCAATTCTTCCCGAGCTCAGTCGAGATGAGGTTCTCGAGGTGACGTCGATCTACTCAGTCGCAGGGCTCATTCGTCAACAAGCGTTGATAACCGAGCGTCCATTCCGATCACCCCACCACACAACCTCCCGCATCGGTCTCGTCGGTGGAGGAACGAACCCCAAACCAGGCGAGATCTCACTCGCGCATCGCGGCGTATTATTTCTCGATGAGTTTCCGGAGTTTCCCCGCTCGACCATCGAGTCTCTCCGCCAACCACTTGAGGACGGTGTTGTTACCATTTCACGAGCACTTGGGAGCGTTACATATCCTTCTCGGTTTCTGTTGATTGCTGCGTCGAATCCATGCCCCTGTGGGTTTCTTGGGCACCCGAAGAAGCGGTGTAGTTGCATGCCCGGAGCAATCATGAAGTACCGAAAGCGGCTCTCTGGGCCGATTCTTGATCGGATCGATCTCCACATCGATGTACCTCCGGTAACCGAAGAGCAGCTCCTTGGCGCAGAGTCAGCAGAGCAGAGTAGCACAGTACTCAAACGGATCACTGCGGCAATTCGAGTGCAGCGTGCTCGTCTGAAAAAGGCCACCGCGCAGACAAACGGAGAGATGAAACCCAGAGAGATTAAGGAATACTGCCGTATGAGTGAGGATGGAGTAGCGATTCTCAGAGAGGCGATTCAAAAGTTTTCGCTGTCTGCCCGTACCTACTTTAAGATCATCAAGGTGAGCCAGACGATCGCCGATCTTGAGGGGGCGCTCATGATTCAGCGCGAGCATATTGCCGAGGCGCTTCAGTATCGACCGCGAGAGGATTAGATTTCTGTATTGAGCTTGACAGCGAATCTGAATTGAACTACGATTTACTTACCTATGAGAAAACTAAATGCTCTATCCCTAACCGCCGTTACATACCTTACCGCATACGGTGCTGTATTTGCAGCGCCTGCAGCAAATGAAGTGACGGTCGATCAAAATGCGCTTGGATTTTCGATTCCATCAATTGGAGATCTGCTCACCTTCATCATTCGAGCATTCTTCGTTGTTGCAGGTATCATGGCGCTTCTCTATCTCTTACTCGGAGCATTGGCATGGATCACCTCAGGTGGTGACAAGGGTGGAGTAGAAAAAGCACGAGATAAGATTCAAGCAGCAATCGTTGGTGTTCTCATGATCGTGATTGTTCTTGCGATCGTCTGGACACTTGAGAATGTCGTATTCCAACAGAAGATCTGTTTCGGAATTTCGTGCCCGCTCACATTACCAAGTCTTTTGTAATACATGATTGGACTTGCGGCTCCCGTCTACGCCCAGGGCGTACGGGACTGGGGATCATGCGTTGTTAACGGCATTCCTACCTTACAGTGCTTTGAGGTAATTTTTGGGAACATTGTTTTTATGTTCTCGACCTTGATTGTATTTTCACTTCTCGTGATGATCATTACCGGAGCATTTCAGTACCTTACCTCCTTTGGAGATCCAGGAAAAATTAAGAAGGCTCAGGCAACTCTCCGTTTCGCCATTGTGGGGTTTATCCTCTTTGTTTCGTCGTTCCTCATTCTGAAAATTATCGACGTTCTCTTCCTTGGGAATCACGGAATCCTGTTTGAACTCAACCTCGGGTCCTAAGCGATTCTTCTATGGAGTGGGCGTGACAAAGATCACCTTTACGCCGCTTTGCTCCGGTACGGGTGAAAGGACTTTATGCGAGTCCTGAAAGAAGGTGTACGCAACAAAGACGAGGAGTCCCAACCCAACTGCCACTAGAAGTAAGCCAAACAGTCTCATAGATTCATTGTTTCTTTCACAATATAGCGAGGCCGCTGTTGTACCTGCGTGAAGATTTTGCCGATATACTCACCGATGATCCCAATGGTTAACAGCTGTATCCCTCCCAAGAACATGATGCCGACAAACAATCCAGTCCATCCCGTGACCCAGTCGTGAGGAAAGAACGGGGGTCTCAGGAACTTTCCAATCAGCGCATAGATGATGCCAAGAAAGCCGAGCAATGCAGACCAGAATCCGAGCAGTGTCGCAGCTCGTAATGGTCTAATCGAAAATGAGGTAACGCCATCGAGCGCGAGGTTCATCATCTTCGAAAGCGTGTAGTGGGTGGATCCTTTCAGTCGTTTTTCTCGTTTAAATCGGATAGAGGTTGCCGGAAATCCTCCCCATGCAACAAGACCTCGATAAAACCGTGACTGTTCTGGAAGGCTATTGAGAAAATCTACAACCGCTCTGTCGAGGAGACGAAAATCACCGACATCATGGGGGATCTGAGTATCGGAGAGGATATTAATGAATCGATAGAAGAGTGACGCAGTCCACTGCTTCATCTTCGACTCTCCCTCGCGTTCATTTCGTTGTGCATACACAATCTTCGAGCCCTGCTTCCATGCGGTAATCATGTCCGGCAGGAGTTCGGGTGTGTCCTGGAGATCTGCATCCAGGGTGATAACGGCGTCTCCGGTTGCGTGATGATATCCACACGCAAGCGCCATTTGATGACCAAAATTACGCTGAAGCGCAATGTACTTTACCGCTTTGTTCTTTGTGTTTTTTTTGATCATTTCAGCGGTCTGGTCAGTAGAACCATCATCGATAAAAATAATTTCGTGTCGGTATGGTTCCAGTACAGAGGTGAGTCGATCAAGAAGGGGTTGGATGTTCTGTTCCTCGTTGTAGACCGGAACGACAACCGAAATAAGGAAGTCTTTCATGAACATATTGTAGCAAACTCAAGCGCGTGTTACGGGGCCGGGAGTTGAACCACGGCCTAGGAGATTATGAGCCTCCTGTGCAACCGTACACTACCCCGTATGAATGCCTTATTATATCACTTACTGGCCGAAAAAAGTATCCCACCACTGGCGATAGTTTGGGCGTGGAGTGGGGGTAGGGGTTGTCGGAACTTTGGTTGGCTCAGGCACCATAATTGCTATCTCATCTTCCTTGGTGAGATTGAGTCGATTACGAATTGTTTTTTCCAGTTCGTTTGGATCCTTTGACTTGAGGATGCGGGTCTTGAGCTCGAGGTTGCGCTTCGCCGCGGTTTCATAATCTGTTTTATAACTCTCATAAAACTGTGTCGATCGTTGATAATCAAAGAGATTTTTTGTCAATGAAAAAAGGAGAAAGAGAATGATAATTCCAATGAGGATTCGACGAAGCTTGTTCATACCTCAATTATAGTATTCCGCTCGAGAGGAACGGGTGCCACCTTCTGTTACGCAAGACGAGGTTGGAGGATCTTCATGATGCGTGTTCCGTCGGCCTTGGTGCGGAGCTCCTTCATACACAGGCCGATAATCGCCTTTTTGTTTTTTTCAAAGAGTTCTTGATTCTCCGAGATCAACCGTTCGATCTCTGCGCCGAGCTGTTCGTCACTGAGCTCTGCGGGGAGATAGGGGGTTAGGATTTCAATCTGTCGGGAGTTTTGATCGATGAGATCTTGGCGATTTCCCTTTTGGGCCGCATCTTTTGACTCATTCAGTTCGCGAACAACCTTCTTGAGGACCTGCACCGTCTCCTCATCAGTCAGTTCTGATTTTTTTTCGATTTCTTGATTCTTTACCTTCGCAATTACGAAGCGCAACACCTCGAGAACCTCTTTGTTTCCTGACTTCAATGCAGCCAGCTGGTCTTCTTGCAATTTCTGTCTGAGCATATCATAATTATACCACCATGAAGGGTCTTCGGAGAAATGTGAAACGGCTGGACATCGCAAGCCTCCTCAGCCAGTATCAGCAAGCTGTCGTCCTCAATAAACCAACGCTCGCAATTATGCTCGACGAAATCAAGATGATGAACTTCAAGATACGACCACTCTCCGGTGATGTATCACTGATCAGAGCAATGGACTCGAAGTTGATCGAGATGGTCTGGAATCTTGGGAAGTTGGACCAGCTCTATCGTGAAAAACATCAGTTGCTGAAGCTCAGAGATCGGGAGTTATTCCTGAAATTTTTTGAGTCGATGCACGAAAAATTTCAGAAGGAGCTCGGTCTGGTTCAGCTTACAGTACCTGAAGAAGTTGAGTCATCTCATGCGCTTGAGATGGAGGTCTTTCGCGATACTCCACGAAGAAAAAAATCTAATTGATCGCGGATATATCATATGCGTGCACCGGTAGTTATTGATTTGGAAACAAAAAAAACCTTTCGCGAAGTGCGCGATAATCGGGATCTTGGGATCTCGGTACTTGGGCTCTATAGCTATGAAAAGGGGGAGCTCCTCATGTTTGAAGAGCAAGAGCTCAACAACGCTTTCCCACTTTTGGAGCGGGCTAGCATCGTGATCGGATTTAATATTGTGAGCTTCGATCTGCCGGTGCTCCAGGCATACTATCCCGGAAAGGTTACGCAGTTTAAGACATTCGACATCATCGACGATGTCAAAGAGCGCATTGGCCGCAGGCTTTCATTGAACGATCTGGTGTGGGGAACGCTCGGGAAACAAAAGAGTGGTCACGGACTCCAGGCGATTGAGTTCTATCGACAAGGCAAAATGGATGAACTGAAACGGTACTGTGGCGATGATGTGACCTTGACCAAGGAGCTGTTCGACTATGGTGTGCAGCACCATGAAATCAAGTACTTCAACGAGCGAGGAAAGGTCTCGATTCAGGTGGATTGGGGCAAGCATCTCCGCGAGCAGGGCGACGAGTCTGCTCCACTTACGCTCCCGTTCTAACTACTCCCACTCAGTTGTTCCCGGTGGCTTTGCCGTGAGATCGTACATGACGCGAGCAATATTGGGGACCTCATTCATAATTCGATCGACCATTTCTTGCAGTGCTTCGATTGGCATATACTCTGACCCAGGGATAGCAGGAACACCGGTCATAAAGTCGTTGGTAATAAAGGTGCGAATCACGATCGATCGCTTTCCGGTCTCGCCAAAATCAACCGGCGTAAGTATGACCGGAACCTGACTCAATTTCTGTATGAGTCCATACTTCAGGAGCGTTTGATTCACAATATCGTCGGCATCCTGGAGATGGGCAACTGCCTCTTTCTCGGGGCGGGTAATGGTCGTTGTAGTAAGTGTATTTTTGGAGAGCTTGTTTCCGAAAACATAGACAACTCGATTCACTCCATGTGCGGTTTTTGGGATTTCACCCGCAAGTTTGAAAAGCGTATCCCAATCAGATTCGCCACTGAGCGCAACTACATTTTTATAACTTCGCTCATCACCCTGAACCCCCACCGTTTTTACCGGAAGAAGCGTAGTTTGAATCTCTGGAGTACAGAATTTTTTTAACTGATTTACCATAGGAATATGTGGTATTTGATATACCGATTCTGCACCAATAATCCGAATCGCAAGTCCTGGTCCCGGGAAGGGTTGTCTCCAGACAAGCTCCTCAGGTAGACCGAGCTGGGTGCCCAGTTCACGAACTTCATCTTTATGGAGCTCCTGCAACGGTTCAGTAAGTCTACCCGCAGAGCGAAACTCGCGCGCGAGTGGTGAGTCATTGTGATGAGTTTTTATACCATCGGCTTTACTGCTCGCAGCTTTTGAGGCGCTCTCGATGAGATCCGGACGCAAGGTGCCTTGCGCAAAAAATACATCATGAGGGTTGAAGCCACGATCGATCATGAGTTGTCGAGCCTTGGTAAGAAACACATCGCCGATTGCTTTTCGTTTCACCTCCGGGTCGATCGAACCACCAACCGCTCGGTAAAAATCTTCGGATGCATCAATAACCTCAAGGGTAAGTCCAATATCCTCAAGTGCTGTTTTTACTTTTTCACTTTCGTCTTTTCGCATATACCCATTGTCAAAATGGAATGCATGTACCTGGTCTGCGGGAAGTGCTTTCCCAAGAAGAGCGGCAAGAACCGAAGAGTCGACTCCACCGCTCACAAGGAGCGCGACCGGGCTTGAACCAACCTGTTCTTTAATCATCGCTATCGCTGCTTCTTCGCGATCTTCGATCGTGAAGTCTCCCTCAAACCCAGCGACTCCGTATAAAAAGTTATGGATCATCTCCTTTCCATGAGTGGTGAGGTCAACCTCAGGATGAAACTGAACGCCATAAAACTTCCGATCAGTATCTTCGATACCAGCGATGATTTCACCCGATCGCGCAGTAACGCGAAACCCTTCCGGTGGTTTTGTGACACTTACCCCATGGGTGAGGAGAACCGGCTGTTGTGGATCGAGCGAGCGCATAAGTGGCGAGTCTGTATCAATTGTGATGGTTTCCTGTCCATCTTCTCGGGTTGGGAGTCGCTCGAGTCTGCCACCGAGCGCCTGAGTCATCAGCTGCATACCAAGGCAGATTCCGAGAACGGGAGTAGTTGTATTGTCGGTAAAGAGTCTTGGATCACAGAGTTGTGTCTTGCCAGCAGTCAGATCATCCGGCCCACCCGGAATAATGACGGCACCGAAGTGTTGCAACTTTTCCCACGAGGTGTCGATCGGTACGATCACTGTCTCCACCGATTGTTCTCGAACTCGGCGGTCGACAACCTTTCCATACTGAGCTCCGGTGTCGAGAATCGCACAGACACGACGATGTGGATGAAGAGTTTCGGGATTAGTCTGCCGGTGGTTTTCAACGGGGCCAGCCATGGGACATTATATCACCCCTCGAGGAACTCATCACCGTTTTGGAACCCATGGAATGAGCACGCTCGTTCTTCGTTTGTACTCCTCAAAGTCGGGTCGACCGGCATACTTTTTTTCCAACAGCGGAACACCGGAAACGAACAGAATGAGGAGAGTAATCGCGACTGGACTGAGAAGAAGCGATGGTTGCAGCATATTCACACCAATGATTGAGAGCCCCCACCACATCGAAATCTCACCAAAATAGTTTGGGTGGCGACTGTATCTCCAGAGCCCTGATTGGAGAATCTTACCCTTGTTTGCTGGATCGCGCTTGAACTCTGCGAGCTGTCGGTCCGCGATGGACTCACAGAGGAGTCCGCCAATCCAGACCAGGGTTCCTACGATTGACCATACCGTGAGTTGAGGAAGTTGTGCAAGAATGATCGAGATCGAAGAGTACGCAATTACAAACATCAACATCCCCTGAAGGAGGTAGATCTGCAGGAAACTGCGAAGCAGAAAAAACCGCCACTGTGCCCGCCATTCCTGATATCGGCGATCTTCCTGTGTGCGACGAATTCGTGAAAAGATATGTAGTGCGAGTCGACTTCCCCAGATCGAGACAAGTACTGCAATCAGCACTGAAACAGGAGAACTACCCGACCGCGCAACCGCAGTCCACATCAACAGAGGGAAGCCGAGTCCCCACGCAAGATCTGCTACGTCATTCCGACGAACCAGCAGCGAAATAATGAACCACGCAATATAGTACCCAACTAAGAGGAGCGCAAGAATGAAGAGTTCAGTTACTTTGAGATCCACTGCGCGATAAAAAATGTAATGGTTGAGACGAGCATTGAAAGCGTCGTTCCCCATGCGAGATCCACGATCGTGATGAAGAGTGGCCACTGTTTCACAACCGCAAGATTGGTTAAGTCGTAGGTCGCATAGGTGACGAGGCCGAAGAAGGCACCCGCACCGAGCGCATACTGCCATGACTGCAGTTTCATCGCGGGTTGAATCACAAAGAACACGAGCCCTGCGATAAAGAGGAGATAGAAAATAACCGCAGCTGTCCAGTTCACATCCTTGGTCATGAGATATCCGAGTTGTTGGCGGTAGAGATCCTTTGAGATGAGACCGAGCCAGACACCATCAAGCCCACAAAAAACGAGAAAGGCAATGCCATAGAGTTGGAGTGTATTCATAGATACAGTATACCGAAAATGGAGAGTTGTTACTGTAGACCGAAGGCGCGCAAGCTTGTTGTCAGTGCGTTATTGATCTGCTGTGCTGCATGCGGGGTGTTAAAGTGGTGTTGATCGCCAGAAGGTCGATAGTCGAGTTGGCCGGTGAAAACTGTCTGCGCAGCCCCATTAGGTAGTTGTTCGATTCGCTCCTCGCGACGTGCACGGAAGGTGCAGGCACGTGGACCCCGAGGATCGTCATTGTTCCAACCTGCAAAGTACGAAGCCTCCCGACACTCCCAGAGATGAGAGTGAGGATTATAGGTGTAGATAAGCTCGCCAACTCGTTTCCCTTCTCGATCTGAAAAGCGTTCAATCTTTGTTCCTTGATCTTGCGTAATGCCGCTTATCACCCGATGAGTATTGTTTAAGAGCGTCTCAACTTTTGGGATAAATAAGCCCGCATATTCGTGCAGCTCTGCGTCGGGGAGTGGTTGGACTCGAGGTTGTTCCGGAGAAAATTCTACCATTGCCATGAATGAGTATAGCACACGACCATCCTACTGGAACAGTCCAATATAACCATACAATTGACATCTCCGTATCAGAGAACTAAGATAAGGATGTTCTTTTATCAAGAGTGCGGAGAGAGATTTGGCTCGATGATCCGCCGGCAACCTGACTGCGCTCGCAGAGAAGGTGCTCCAACCAAAGTCGATGGGAGAGTCTTAGATATTCATCGAACCGATTGATAACAGACGCATTATTCATTTCATATTTTTGTATGAACAAACAATACTCTGTTGCCGAGTCGGTAACATTCATGCATCCTGATAAAATTTGCGATCAGATCTCGGATCTCATCCTCGACGCCTATCTCGCTGTCGATCCGCTCGCACGCGTTGCGGTCGAGACGGTTGGTGGTCATGGATCGATTGTGTTGGTTGGCGAGGTTACCGCACAGGGAACGATTGATCCAGTCTCGATTGTGAAGCAGTACTACCGCTCGATTCACCACACCGACATTTCGGTCGTTTCCCACATTACCAACCAGTCGCCAGAGATCGCACATGGAGTGCGTGGTGGAGGCGCGGGTGATCAGGGGGTTATGATTGGATACGCCTGTCGTGAAAACGACCAGTTTATTCCGCATGAGCTGTATCTTTCGCGATCGCTCCTTCAGGGCGTAGAAACCGATGGAAAATCTCAGGTCTCGATCGAGCACGGGAAGGTCTCATCAGTTGTCCTGTCGGTGCAGGGTGCAACGAGGAGCGAGCTCCTGCATCGAGTGCGAACTGCCGGTATCTCTCTTTCGTCCAAGCGGATCTATCTGAACAATACCGGCTCGTTTACCGTCGGCGGGTTTGATGCCGATGCAGGATGCACCGGTAGAAAAATTGTGGTCGATGCCTACGGTCCACGAGTTCCGGTTGGTGGTGGTGCTTTTTCAGGGAAGGATCCCACCAAGGTTGATCGATCTGCTGCCTACATGGCTCGATGGATCGCACTTCGACTCCTCCAGACCGAGGGGGCGCAAGATGTTCTCGTCAGGCTTGCGTTTGTCATTGGCGGTGTATCACCACTGCTGCAGACCGCAACGATCGATGGAGTAGAGCGGAAGATTCGCTTCGACTGTCGGCCGGAGGCGATCATCGAGCGCTTTTCTCTTCGACGTCCAATCTATCTCGACACCGCTCGCAACGGACACATCGGAAGAGTTGGTGAGCTCCCGTGGGAGCGAGATGTTAGTTGAGGACCGCGATTGCAGCGTTCAGGAGTGTTGCGAAGGTTACCCAGAGCAGATACGGAATCAGCAGAAGCCCCGCAGCCTTCTGCACGCGGTAGAACTGTTTGATGGTTAAGAAAATCGAGAGCCAAAGTACGATCACATTGATAAATGCGAGCGTTGGGCTCTTGAGTCCAAAGAACGAGATCGACCAGAGGGTATTAAGAATAAGCTGAATCCAGAACCAGATCGAGACGCCCTTTCTCTGTCGCCAGACGAGATAGAGGGAGATGCCCATGAGGGTATAGAGCGTTGTCCAGACCGGTCCAAAGACCCAGTTGGGCGGACTAAAGAATGGCTTATTGAGAAATGCGTACCACTCCGTGATCGCGCTCACCGTAAAGATCGAACCGACGATACCGGCAAGCTGACAGAGGAGAACAGCACCGATAAGATGGAGAGCAGAAAAATCTTGTGCTTTCCGAGCCATAAAAATAGTATACGATATTCGCTATTTAGAATTACAATACTTGTCATCATGTCGTCATTTCACGAGCGAGAACATGAGCGTCGAGGTCGAGTTCCGTCTTCACCACGAATCGAAGATGCCCGGCAGCCCGCTTTTATCAACAGAATACGAGAGGCACTTCAACCGAGCGAGTCGATCTACCACCAGGAAGGACTACAGCTCATTAATACGCGCCTGTGGTTGCAGGATATCTTCGGCGACCAGGATCCAAACGATCCAAACCGTAAGACCATCGCGGATGTCCCGAAGGAGGTTTGGGAGAAGTTATATCGTCAGAGCGACTATATCTGGTTTATGGGGGTCTACACTCCCAGTGCGCACAGCCAACAACACTGTGCCCAGTACTCGCATGAGTACCGCTACGCAATCCCAACGCTTCGTGCCGAAGAGGTGCAGGCATCGCCGTTTGCAGTTCCGGACTATTCGCCAAATCCGCTCATCGCGCGAGACTGGGAGGAATGGGATTTGGTACGAGACGAGCTTCACCGTAACGGGAAAAAGGTCATACTCGACTTTGTCCCCAATCACACCGCGGTCGACCACCACTGGGTGACGGAGCATCCTGAGTACTATGTGCAAGCACCTGAATGGCGGTATCGAGAGAGTCCCGGACTCTATGTGCCGGTCGAAGGAGAGGACGGCGTGGTGCGATATCTTGCACACGGCAAGGACCCGCACTTTCCAGAATGGGCAGACACGCTTCAGCTCAACTATGCTCGACCGGATCTGCAGCGCGAGATGAAGACGGTGCTCAAAAATCTCGCTCGGCATGCCGACGGGGTGCGGTGCGATATGGCGATGCTCGTCAATCCCGATACCTTTCAGCGAACCTGGGGATACCTCATGAGCGCTGAGGAGCGAGCGTTTCTCCACCAACATCCGTTCTGGGAAGAGGCGATCCCAGAGCTGAAGCAGGATGCGCGGGAGCGTGGTCAGGAGTTTTCATTTATCGCAGAAGCCTACTGGGACAAAGAATATCTTGGACAGCAGTTTGACTACATCTATGCAAAGGATTTCTATGATCACCTGCAAGCAATCGTCAATGGGCAGGCATCACCACTGCGTGCCGATGGCGGGAACAATCTTCGCGACCACATTCGTCACATGATGATGGCATATGAAAGCTGGGGGCGACATTACAAAGACGTGCTCTTTACCGAGAACCATGATGAGCGTCGAGCGATCGAGATTTTTGGTGTTGGTCCCTCCAAAGCAGCTGCGGTGCTTGCCGGTTTGATCCCAAACTCGTTATTTCTCCTCAACCAAGGACAGGCGCGTGGCAATCGTATTCGACCACCGATGCAGATTGGTCGATTTCCGGAGGAGCCGGGGATCGATCAGATCCGTGAGTTCTATGACCGGCTCATCACGCTCAAGCGGTCGAAGTTTTTTCAGAAAGGAGACTGGAGTCTCGCCGAACTGCAGGATGATAGTCCATCGATCGTATCGATGAAGGTGCGGTACCGACATCAGGGAAGAACAATTGAAGGATATGTGTGTGTGAACTTCGGACAGACGACCGGTAGTTGCAAGCTTCCGGCGATTCGACCGGAGAGTAGTGCGGTTGTTTATGATCTCACCAACAACCAAACAATCTTTAATCCCGATCAGGAGCGAGAGGGAGGAATGTACCTTGAGCTACTCCCATGGCAGACCGAAATCATTTTTGTAGAGAGTGTGTAACTTCTGTATACTGAAGGATATGGAACATCCAACTACACCTCTACAAACTGTTATGAACCTTCAGGGCAAGACCGCAATCGTGACCGGCGGAGCGCTTGGCATCGGATTTGGGATTGCATACCGACTTGCCGAAGCGGGTGCCAATGTTGTCATCGCAAATCGCACCGAGGATGAAGGAAAAAAGGCAGCCGACGATCTTGTTGCGAAAGGTTGGAAGGCGATCGCCGTAAAGACTGATGTATCGGTCGAGAGCGATGTACTCGCACTTATGGAGAAAGCAGTTGCGCAGTTTGGATCGGTTGATATTCTGGTGAACAATGCCGGAATCTTCCCCAACATTCCGGTGATGAAGATGA
>CAYOIN010000002.1:0-54751 GCA_964404095.1 uncultured Gammaproteobacteria bacterium
AGGTGATAAATAAGATCACAACAAACCCGGAGTACAAGCGCTTTCTGAACAGCATCTCTAATGTAATGGTAGTCTGTCTGACCTCGCGAATCAAGGTCTGTCGACCGATTGTTGCATTTTTCGAGATCGCTTCTTACAATGAAGGAACACATGATAAAAGCGGTGATCGACTTCGTAATGGACATTCTTGAGACAGTGGTCTTTATTGCGTCCATCTTCTTGGTGTTTTACCTTTTTATTGTTCAGCCAAACCAGGTAAAGGGCGCATCGATGGAAAATACATTCCACTCAGGTGAGTACATCTTCACGAGTAAGGTAACATACAAGTTTCGCCAGATTAAGAAGGGCGATGTTGTCATCTTCAAATCCCCAAAAAATAACGAGATCGAACTGATTAAGCGTGTCATCGCTCTGCCGGGAGATACAATCAAGATTGAGGGAACCGATGTATTCGTAAACAATATCAAGATCTCAGAACCGTACATTAAGGATAATACGTATGTTATACCGGGTGGCGCACTTATGGACGGCGTCCCACTCACTATTCCCGAAGGCTTTATTTTTGTGATGGGAGATAATCGAGGAGCGTCGTCCGATTCAAGAGAGTTTGGACCAGTTCCAGAGTCTCTACTCATCGGAGAGGTATTCTATCGCTACTTCCCCTTCAATAAGATGGGAGTGATTACTTCTCCTCGATCTGCACTCGATCCTTCAACTTCGTTTGCAGGAGCTGCATAATATCTTTCATAAGAACACTCGTTTTCAGCAAGTCGCCCTTCACCTCAAGGGTAAGTTTTGATCGAATTCGAGATTGAATAACCGTGGCCTCGATGCCAAGCTGCCGCATCGCTACCTCAAACACGCGTCGCTCATCCGCCTGCAGATACTCCCCTTCGCCTTTCAGTCCGTAGAGGACCGTGCGAACAAGAATCTCTGTCTCTTGTACCGCCAAATTGTGTGCCAGTACATGCTCATAGGCCGCGATCATCTGATCATGGTTCTTCAACCGCGCGATGACATAGAGATGTGTTGGCGAAACGGTGTTTGAGTAGTATCCGTCAATTACCAGGGGAGGAAGTTTATTCAGACGAAGAATATGACTTACGTAGGATGGCTTCAGTTTGAGCCCTTTGCTGATGTCCACAAGACGAATTCCCTGCTCCTCTTTGAGCTTGAGTATCGACTGGGCTTTTTTGAAGATATCTTGTTCCTGAAGAATGTGATCGAAGATGCTCTGCGTTACTTGGTCTCCCATACGTGCACGTATTGTACTCCGTGCTTCAGCTTAAATTCAACCTTGCCTGGGCGTAGTGCGATAATGGTGAAATCATTCGATAACTTTGTTCCCTCACCAGCCTTAAACTTAGTTCCTTTCTGTCGAACGATGATGCTTCCGGTAGTGACGGTCTCACCACCATAGCGCTTCACGCCACGGCGCTTTGAGCGCGAGTCGCGATTACCCGATGTTGCTTTCTGTGATTTGGTATGTGCCATGTTTGTTAATTGTCAAACTTCAATATTCCAATAACTAAAATTCTAAATTAGATTTTGGTAACTTTGAGCTTTGTGAGCATTGGTCGGAATCCCGTAGTTCTTCGGTATCGTGACTTTGCTCTGAACTTTGCCACTCGTATCTTCTCGCCTTTACCTTGTTCGAGAATCGTTGCTGAGGCTGTTTCTTTGAGCTCAGGCGATCCGAGTTTTACGGTTGCGCTTTCTGAATCGAAGGTTGCGAGCATTTTGAGGCTAATTGCATCATTTACATTACCCTCAAGATACCCAACGGTAATCTCTTCATTTTCGCCTACGATGTACTGTTTGCCGCCTGTAGATACGACTGCTTTCGTTGCCATTCGTATATTATACTCAAGACTCGCCTTTTCTGCAATCCTGCTTAGAGAAAAAAGGCAAGCGAGGCGCAGAGGGCGATGATCGATGAACCTCCGTACGAGATAAACGGTAGAGTAATACCGGTAATCGGGAAGAGCCCCATATTCATTCCCATGTTAATTACCGCCTGAAACAGAATTGAGACCGTTATACTCGCCTGGTAGAGAAAGGTAAATCGCGAATCCTGGTCTGATGATCCATAGGTCTGTGCCAGCCGGCGAAAAGCAGCGTATGCAAACGCACCAAACAACACCACAACCAGAATGCCACCGATGAAGCCGAACTGCTCTACGAGCGATGCAAACGCAAAGTCGGTGTGATCCTCCGGCAAAAAATGGAGCCGAGACTGCGTCCCGTACCCAAGCCCCTTTCCGATCACCTGACCAGAACCGATCGAGATCATGGACTGAATCAGATTGTACCCTCCCCCACGAAGGTCTGCCTGCGGGTCGAGAAAGCTCAAGAGTCGTGCGCGCTGATACTCTTTAAGAAACATCCAGAGCAGCGGTGCCGCAAGCCCTGTCGCAATCGCTATTTTGTAGAGAACCGATCGTGCAATACCCGAGTAGATGAGAACCGGGAGAAACATCATTACATAGACCAGCGTTGTTCCCAGATCTGGCTGCTTCAAGATGAGTACAGCTGGAATTGCCAGATAGACAAATGAGAGTACGATGGTTTTGCCCTGAAATAACCATTTCCTATTCTCGGAGAAGTACTGCGCAATAAAGACCGCGAAAAATGGTTTCAGAATCTCGGATGGCTGAATGCTAAAAAAATAGAGATCAATCCAGCGCTTTGATCCACGCGACTCAAATCCAATAATGTAGGTGAGAGCTAAGAGCCCAACTCCGACCCAGTAAAAAAAGGCTGCATTAGTTCGAAAAAAGTTGAGACCGATGGATCGGAGTGCAAAGAAGAGTACGATTCCGATGAGAAGTGCGGTTACCTGTGTGGGAATGAAGCTTCCACCGATGCCAACGAGATTAAAGATTCCGACACAAAATAGCAAGATTGATGGGAATACCAGTCCTGCATTTAGTTTCATGAAGATGTAGAGCGAGTAACTGAGAACTCGCCCTTCGTAAGCTCGCTCACCAGTGTTTTTCGCTTAATCTCTTCTTCCCAGCTTTCTGGCCATGATGGCAGTGTTACCCTCACTAGCTCATCGCGCGCTGTACCGAGCGCCTTTCGCTCGGCCTGAATCTTTCGAATAATTGTTCGGGCTTCACCTTCAGCTGTCAGTTCATCGGTCAAGTTAAAATCAAACATGACCGACTCCTCCTTACCTTCTGTGTAGGAGACCGACTTCACATTCAGCTCCTCTTGTATGATTCCGTCAAAGGTCGAAGGAAACTTCACGCTCTCCTTTGTTATGGTAAACTGAACAGATGCAAGCGGTTGCTTGATCGCAATGCCTTTTTCTTTTCGGACTGCGTGCGCTTTTTCAATCAGAGATCGGACCGCGGACATTTGCTTCAGTAGATCTTCTTGATCATCGGATTTCTGCTTTGATGGCCAGTCTTCAAGGTGCACCGACTCCTTACCGGTAAGATTTTTAAAGATCTCCTCAGAGATAAATGGTGCAACCGGCGCCATCAATTTTGAGATGGTTACCAAGCATTCATAGAGGACCGTGAGGAAGATCGAATCTGTAGATCGCTCCCTACTTCTGCGAATGTACCATGTAGATATATCTTGGATAAGCGCATGGTATTCAGCGACAACCGCTACGGTATCATAACCTTCGAGAGCGGTAGTCACAATCTCTACTCCACGGGAAAGTCGCGCTCTCATCCATGCATCCAGGAGATGTGTGCCGCTATCAATAGATTGTTCACGGTACTCAAAGTTGGATTGATTCGCATTGAGTACAAAGTATTTATACGTATTCCAGACCATCAGAAGTATGTTCCGGACCTGATCCTTGTACGCCACTTCCGAGATCAGAATATCTTCACCTTTCATAACCGGACTTCCGATTAAATAGAGTCGAAGTGCATCACCGCCATACTTTTCAAGCATCTCCTTCGGATCAGGGTAGTTTTTGAAGTTTTTACTCATCTTCCTACCATCAGTACCGAGAATCACACCTGTCACTACAACATTCTTGAACGCCTGAGTTCCGTAAATAGCAGCACCGATCACATGGAGCACGTAAAACCATGCACGAATTTGACCGGTGTACTCTGCAATAAAGTCCGGTGGGTAGAAATCTTCCAATCTCTGATCCTTTTCAAATGGGTAGTGCCGCTCCGCAAATGATGCGGACCCGGCTTCGATCCAGCTATCGAGTACCTCAGGTGTTCTCTTCGCTTGTTTTCCACATTTCTTACACGGAATCACAACTTCATCGATCTGAGGCTTATGAAGATCGTGTATCTTTGAGCCACTCGCCTCCTCCAATTCCTTGATCGAACCCGGGACAAATCGCTCTCCGCATTCGCACTCCCAGACCGGTACCGGACTCCCCCAGTATCGATTACGAGATATATTCCAGTCGGGTGCATGCTCCATACTTTTTGCAAATCGTCCATGCTTAAAATGTTGGGGAAACCAGTTAACGGATTCATTCGTCTTCTGGAGAAGTGGTTTCATCGACTGTACATCCACATACCATGCATTCATTGGATTATAAAAGAGTTGCGTTGCGCATCTCCAACAGTGTGCAACCGAGTGGGTGTATGGTTCATCCTTATAGATGAGTCCTCGTTCGGCAAGATCGGCGTTCACCGCCTTGTCTGCTTTTTTGTAATACATGCCGCCGAACTTCGGCACCGAGGATAAGATATGACCCTCCTCATCAACATGCTGTACGAGCGGAATGTGCTCTCTCTGCATCACGACAAGATCTTCCTCGCCGTAGACCGCGAGAGTTACGATGCCGGTTCCTTCATCGGCTGTCACGAACTCGTCAGCAACAATTTCGAACCATTTTGAATTCGCATCAGCTGAGTGGTTTGCAAAAGAAGGGTCGCTCACGTAGAAGTCATAGTGCGGAACAAACTTCATACCTACGAGGTCGGTACCTCGCATTGTAGTGACTATTTCATACGGTTCTTTGATTGCGGACTCAAGTGTCGACTTCGCAAGAATGTACTGCTCTTCTCCGACCTTGATCGTAACATACTCGAGTTTCGGATTCACCGCGAGTGCAGGAGTCACAATCTTATTCCATGGGGTTGTAGACCAAGCAAGGAAGAATGTTTTTTCTTTCCCCTCAACCTGATATTTGTAGGTGGTCGCGTGCTCGGTTACGTCTTTGTAGTTTTCCGCGTCCATCGCAACCTCAAAGTTAGAGATTGGTGTCGCGCAGTGTGGACAGTAGAGTGAGATTCGAAGGCCTTTGTATACCTTACCTTTATCGTACATCTGCTTGAAGACCCACATCACCGACTCCATATAGTCGGTGTCCCAGGTTCGGTATGCATTCTGAAAATCTACCCATCGTCCGATATGGTCGACATACCACTCCCATTCACCGGAGACCTTTGCAACGTATTTTTTACATTCTTCGATAAAAGTACCAACACCTATCTTCTCTTCAATGTCTTTTTTTCTCGTAACTTTGAGTTCGTTCTCTACCTTATTCTCGATGGGAAGTCCGTGACCATCCCAGCCCCATACTCTTCGTACTCGATATCCCTTCATCGTCCAGTACCGTCCATACGGATCCTTTGCGATGCTGGAGAGCAGCGATCCATAGTGCGGCATACCGGTCACGAACGGTGGTCCATCGAGGAAGGTCCACGGTTTATCTGCCGGTCGCTGTTCGATCGATTTTTCAAAAATCTTGTTCTGTTTCCAGTAGTTGAGCGTCGCTTGTTCAAGCTCAGGAAAGTTCGGTACCGCAGGAACATCCTTAAACGTAGCCATACTGAAGATTATATCAGGTTCGAGTTGCCCCTCAGACCTGATATTTTATCGCGTCGATCGCTGCATGCCGAGCGTTGAGGAGCGCAATTTCACCAAATGGACGAGCCTCCTGTGTTGCCCGAAAATCATCGGTCATCCGCGCTTGTTTGCCAGAATAGAACATATGCTGAAGTCTTGAGCGATAGAACGTTGTTTTATCATGCTGAAGCTGTGTAATAAAGACCTCACGTTGTTCACCGGTAACAGGTGCTTCATGTTCGTCATAGTCGGTTCTCAGTTGTTCTAAGGCCTGCTGCCACTCAAAGAAACCAAAGTCGGAGAAATATGCTCGATCACCGAGAATCTGACGAATAATCACTCTCTCAGGAACGGTTCTTGGGTCGAGAAGTACTCCGGAGGGATCTGGCCCAAGCCATTTTCTCTGCGCAGCAAGTGCGTTTGTGTAAACTCTACGAATCGGTTGGTCGAAGTTTCGGGGAAACTGCTCGACGAGTGCAATAGTTCGTGCGAGCTCCGACTCCTTGACCCGGTCACTCAAACTCCCGTAGCGTAGGGGATCGACAAAAACCACCGGTGCGAGTCTTCTGTCGTTGCTATCAAGGCCGAGTCTAAAATCTACCGCCCAGTTCATCGGTTCTTCCAGACCGGGATCTATTACCTCTATCTCAAACACGTTACGTGTGAGCAACGAGGAGAGAAAATGAGCATTCTCGCTAAATGGAGAGCGCGCCATGGCGACAATATGAGTAAGATGCTGCATGACATCTCCGACTATAGCTTGTTGTGACTCTCCGCGTTCTGGAGCACTCATAAGGACATTAGTCTACCACAGTACGAAATAGAAGGTTATTTCTTTCTCAGGAACGCAGGAATGTCGAAGCCTTCTTCTGAGTCGGTGAACTCATCTTCTGGGAGATCCTCGTTGAGCTGATGATCAAGCTCTTTCTTAAGCGGTGAGTCGTTGGTGTTCGTCAGCAACTCATCGTCTTCACGTTTCACGGCGGTCACTTCTTCCTTCAGTGTTGGTTTATAGTTGAAGATCTTCAGCTTTCCTTCATCAAACTTGGTTGCGATCAAGGTTATCTTGATCTGATCCATCATCTTCTCATCAATCACTGCCCCGAAGATAATGTCCGCATTTGGATCGACGGTCTTCGAGATGATTGACGCTGCCTCATCAACCTCGCTCATCGTGAGATCGGGTCCGCCGACGATGTTGAATAGAATTCCTCGCGCCCCTTCAATCGAGACATCGAGAAGCGGTGATGAAATTGCCTGTTTGATTGCGGCCATTGCACGCTTATCGCCACTGCCGATTCCCATCCCCATGAGTGCCGTTCCTGCATTACTCATGACCGTTCGGACATCCGCGAAGTCAACATTAATGAGACCTGGGACGGTGATCAGTTCTGCGATACCTTTTACACCCTGATGGAGCACCGAGTCGATCCGCTTGAACGCTTCGACGATCGAGGTCTTCTTGTCTACCACCTGAAGTATTCGTTGATTTGGAACGATGATGAGGGTATCAACTTTGTCACGAAGAGATAGAATTCCGTCATCTGCTGCATGTCGTCGTTTCGCTCCTTCAAAATCAAACGGCTTCGTAACCACCGCTACGGTGAGTGCGCCCGTTTCTTTTGCAACTTCAGCAAGAATTGGCGCGGCACCGGTGCCGGTTCCTCCGCCTTCACCACAGGTGATGAAGACCATGTCTGCCCCAGTCAACTCTTCCTTGAGCTTCTCTCGCGATTCCTCGGCAGCCTGTCGACCGGTCTCGGGATTTCCTCCCGAACCGAGCCCTCGTGTTAGTGCGTCGCCAATCTGAATTTTGATTGGTGCTTTATTCGAAAGAAGCGCTTGGGCATCGGTGTTCACGACCATGAACTCAACGCCGGGAATACCACCGTCGTCGATCATCGAGGTAATCGCGTTTCCGCCACCACCGCCGACTCCGATGACCTTAATTTTTGCTGGCTGTCCTGCTTTTGGCTTAATTAACATGTTATGGAATAAACTGCTTGATTAGCTCCTTTACTTTTGATACCGAACCCCCGAGTGAGATGTCCTTAAAAATCTTATTAAATTTGAGCATGCTCGACTCGTGGTCAATTATATTTTTTCCTCCAGATAAAATCAACCCAACCGTCGTCGCATACTGAGGATCCAAAACTTCATCGACGAGACCGGACACTCCAGAAGGATACCCGACTCGGATTGGGAGCCCAAGAACCTTCCTACCCATTTCGATCATACCAATGGTGTGCGCTCCGCCCCCGGTGATCACCAGGCCGGATGGAATGTTTGCAGCGAAACCACTCTTTTCAAGCTCTTCACCGATAAGTTTGTAGATTTCCTCTATTCGCGCACCGATAATGCCATCAAGAAGAAGCTTCGGGGTAACATCGCTCACCGACTCCGGTAGATGGAGTGATGAAAAATCAATCACATCATGTTTCTTCTTTGCGTTTTGAATCGGAAGGTCCTTCTTTGCATAGTCCTGAAACTCCTTGGTTAAGAACAGTTTAATTCGCTCCGCCGACTCCAGAGAAACACGGAGTCCAACCGCGATATCATTGGTTACGTGTCGAGCTCCAACCGCGATTGAGGCAGAGTGAGAGAGAGCACCATCACTGTACAAACAGATATCGATCTTCCCGCCTCCAATATCTACGAGAACGACGCCGAGTTCCTTTTCGGTGTCGGTGAGTACGGCCTCTGCCGATGCATAACCTGAGAACACAAATCCCGCGTTCTCAATACCAAGATCTGAAAAACAGCGGTCAATGTTCTTCAGATTGGTGAGTGATGCGGTGATAATGTGCGAGTCCACCTCGAGACGTACTCCACTCATTCCGACGGGGTTACGAATCCCCTGCTGCCCATCTACAATATAATCCCGTGGAGCTACATCGATGATCTGGCGTGTGGTTGAGAGTGAGATAGCGCGTGCCGCCTCCGCTACTCGATCCACATCTTCCTGAGAAATCTCTCCTTGTGGATTTGAGACCGCGACAACACCGTGAGAATTGAGTGAGGTTATGTGTGGTCCACCAACCGAGGCAAATGCTCTCGTAATTTTCTGACCAGCCATTCGTTCTGCCTTTTCAACACTTTGGTCTACCGCGCTCGTAACCTGATCGATATCAACGACGAGCCCTTTCTTTACGCCGCGTGAAGGAGCTGAATGAAACCCAATGATTCTGGGCTCTCGTTCCTCAGGAGAGGTTATGGCAACAAGAGTAGATATCTTTGAGCTTCCGATATCAATTCCACAGATGAGTTGGTCTGCCATGCTTATTGTTTTATGAGTGGCTTATCAAACCGTACATCGAGACTACGAAACGCAGTCCCATCTACCTTAAATTTTTTGAGTATTGTACGGACCTGATACTCCTGTTTATCAAATTGTTTCTCGGTCGAAATATAGATTTCCCGAGTATCACTTAGTACTAATCGTATCATATAAAAACTTTCGATATCAACCTCTTTCACCACGAAACCAAGCGCCTCTAACAGATCGACCATGCGCAGGGATAGTTGGATGTCCTTTGTTTCGATGGTGTCGCCGACGGTGACCTGATCTTGATAGAAGTCCTGGTAGTACGTAACCTTTGGGAGACTCGTGGGAAGTGACTCGTGAATGGAGAGGACTCGCCCACCATCGCTCAGCAGAAAGTACCGCTTCGAAGACTCCAGTACCGCAACCGGGATACTTTTTCGGTACGAGATTACTATCGTATCGGGAAAGCGCTTCTCCATAGCGATATTGGTAACCTGAGGATTTCGAGCCGCAAGCTCAGACAGGGTCTCGGTCTCGGGAACCAGTGGAAGGAAGGTGTTGTACAAAGCGTCGTATCCCTTGATCGACGGCTTCACCGTATCGCCGATGAGTTCGACCCGCTTTACCGTGAAGGTATCTTTGATGAGAACGCAGAGCACAACCACACCACCGATGGTACAGAAAAAAAGACTAAGTGCGAGAAATCGCTTCCAGAGTCGCCTTTGCGACCTGCTCTGCTGCTGATGTTGAGTCATAGATGTGAGGAACATCCTCGAACTTCTTATGATACTGTTCTCGGTTGCGCATTACCATATCGATTCGCTGAAGGAGTTCTGTCGATGGTCGAGTCTGATCGAATACCTCCGCAACACGAAGTCGCTGCATGAGTTGCGCATGCTTTCGTTGCTCATCCTCTGCAGCCCATGGAAGCGGGATAAGTACCGAAGGTTTCTTCATACTGAGCAGTTCGGTTACGGTGTTCGCGCCCGCTCGCCCTACGACAAGGTCTGCCTGCTGAAAAACAAACCCGATGAGATCTGAGCCGATGTGCTCATATGGATAGTACCCCGATGTGGTGAGTCCACTCGCCTTCTCATAATCACCGAACTCTACAACATTTCCGGTCTGGTGAATAACGGTATAGTTCTTCAACAGCGCAGGAAGGATAGCGAAGATGTGTTCGTTGATGCTGTGCGATCCGAGTGAACCGCCGGTCACATAGATTACTGGTTTCTTCTTCTTGAAACCTTCGATGGTGCTACGCCGCTCCTGAAGCGCAGCGCGCATTGGATTACCGGTGACGCGTACCTTTTCGGGTGGAAACGTTGCCTTTGTTTCGGGAAAGGAAACGCAGATCGTTTTCGCAAGCGCTCCGATCATTCGATTTGCTAGACCGGGGGCGATGGTCTGTTCGTGCGTGACGATAGGAATCTTCATGAGCTTTGCGGCAACCACAAGCGGTGCAGCGATGTATCCTCCAAAACTGAGAAGAACGTCTGGTTTCTCGGCGCGCATAATTGACATCGCCTCGATAAAACCCTGTGGAATCAAGAGTAAATGAAGTGCTGACCGAAGATCTGCGACGCGACTGAATCTCCCTGCAACAATCGGGATGAAACGAATCTTTCTCGATGTTACCTCCTGATACTCAAACGAGGGCATCACCTCAGCGGCGCTGGTGTGTTTTCTCCCTACAAATACAATTTCGTGTTCTTTCAGAAAGTCCATGACCGCAAGTGCGGGCGTGACATGACCACCAGGGATAAGGATTTTCATACTAGCGGATCGTTGTTTTTTTGCGGATGTTTAACAGTATGCCTATCATAGCAAAGGATATCAATAAATTTGATCCACCGTATGAGATGAACGGAAGCGGAACGCCGGTAAGCGGCATGAGCCCGACCATACCACCAAGATTCACCGTCACCTGCAGCGCAAAGTAGACGAATATTCCTCCGGCAAGCAGCTTTCCAAATCGATCTGGCGCACGGTACGCAATCTCATAGATCTTGTACATGAGTACCACAAACGCAAAGATAAGAAGCGCAGAACCGACGAACCCAAACTCTTCGGCGAGAATCGCAAAAATGGAGTCGGTGTGAGCTTCGGGTAAGTAGAGAAATTTTTGCCGTGATGCGCCAAATCCAAGACCAAAAAATCCACCATTTTGTAGCGATATTGCAATCTGATTTACATGATACCCAACGCCAAGGGGGTCTGTCGATGGGTCGAGAAAGGCCGTAATTCGCTTCATGCGGTACGGAGAGATCTTCGTAAGAACATAGAAGCCAACAATCGATAACGGGAAGAGAAGTACGAGATATCCAAGTTGCGATCCTGCAAGGTAGTACATTACCAAGCTAAGAATAAAGATCATCGTTGCCGTACCAAGATCTGGCTGCAGCATGATGATAAATACCAAAAATCCGAGCAGGGAGATGAACGGCACAAATCGCTTCTTTTCGCGATTCATGAACCACGAAGCAAGATAGATAATTACGCTAAACTTCGCAAGCTCGGTTGGCTGAATATTAAAAAATCCAAAGTTGATCCAGCTCTGAGCGCCACCGGCTGTTCTACCCAACCCAGGCAGCAGTACCATCATGAGTAATCCGATGGTCCCTGCCATAAACGGAAACGATAGATAGTAGAGCTTACGGTAGTCAAAGAGCGAAAAAAAATACATACCAACGAGACCAAGTGCAATCCAGATTGCCTGGAGTTGAAAATAGTGAAAGCTGTTTCCGGTTTCTTGAATTGCACGTACCGAGGATGCCTCAAACACGAAAAGGAGTCCGATCAACGAGAGAACGATTGGGAGATATACAATCGAGGCCCGTTTATGAACAGTGTGGTGCTTTAACTTTGCAAATCTTCCCCGCATACCTTATTGTAGCGCTATTACTTCAGGAAGGCGAGCATGAGACCAAAAACCGAAAAGAGAATGGAGATGAGCCAGAATCGCATGACAATCTTCGGCTCCTCCCATCCCTTGTGCTGGAGATAGAGGTGGAACGGCGCCACGGCAAACATCTTTTTTCCGCGGAACTTTTTACTCAAGAGTTGCAGGAGTGAGCTCAGAATCTCGATAAGAAACACGCCTCCAATGATCGGGAGACTGAAGGCCTTTCCGAGAATGAGACCCACCACCGCAAATGAGGCCCCAAACGAAAGGGACCCAGCGTCGCCGAGGAATAACCGTGCAGGTGGGATATTGAAGTACAAAAACGCCATCAACCCTCCGAGCCAGATACCGATAAATAACGCCGTCGGCACATCGATGATCGATGCAGCGATTATCCAAAAACTAGCAAGCGCGATCATTAGTACCCCGGTTGCGAGTCCATCAAGTCCGTCGGTTATGTTAATCGCATTCGAGAATGCAACGATGATGAAGGTTGCAAAGAGAATGTAAAAATACGAAATATCAAAGATACCAAAAAAAGGAATGTGCACAAAATGAATCTGAAGATCGGCATAGAGCCAGTACGCAATAACACCTGCAAGCACAATCTCGATGATGAGCTTTGATGAGAGCGAGATGCCAAAGAAGTTCTGTCGTTTCCAGAAGAAGATCTTCGTGAGATCATCGTACACACCGAGCAGTCCAAATCCTAAAAATGTAAAGAGGAGAATCCGTATCTCTGCTGCAAGTGATGGGAAGTTCGTATGGATCGGCAGTTTGAACACCGAAAACAAGGTCAAAAAGAGCGAATAGAGAATCACGGTAGTCCCAATAATGAGAAGGCCGCCGCCGACCGGTGTCCCCGCTTTATGCTTATTGAATTTGTCGAAGATCGGTGTTTCCTGCTGAAATGCGTCCTTTGTTCTCTGCAGTGCGCGTTGCATGCGCATCCGGTAAAGGAAGTTAATATACGGAACAATCAGAATTACATTGACCAAGAATCCAATAAAGGTTGCAAATAGATAAGATGGCATGATTTGTGTTCTTACAACTGAGTATACGACATGTACAAAAGAACTCGGAACGGACGTTATAACATGGCCAGAATCTTTGGAACGAAGATTATACCAGCTATAATCAGAGCTCCGAACGAAAGAATGAGCATCGCAGCTGCGGAGACATCCTTCGCAAGCTTGATATCTTCCCTCCACTCTTTGTCTACCGCATCGGTGGTGGCCTCGATTGCGGTGTTGATTGCCTCAACCATCATTCCGATAAAGATCAGGAGAATAATGATCAGAAACTCTTCGTACGAAACCTTGAGAAACCAACAACCGAGAAGCGAAAGCACCGATAGAACGAAATGAATTCTGTAGTTTGGTTGTGTTCGAAACGCCCAGACCATACCCTCAAAGGCATGCTTAATTGAGATGGTGTGCTTCTTCAACATATAGATTGATTATACTCGTTTGATTGTTCCTCCAAGTGCGGTTATTTTCTCTACGATGTTTTCATATCCCCGTTCGAGAATCGATGCGTTTGAGATTACGGTTTCACCTGAGACCAACAGTGCTGCGATGAGTACCGTAGCGCCCGCTCGTAGATCCGCAATTTTCAGGACGCCTTCGTGGAGCGGGTGTCCGCCATGGATGTAGATTTTCTGTTGTTCGATCTTCACCTCTGTCGCATTAAAATGGTACTGCTCGCCGCTTGAGGGTTCATCGGAGGACGCGTACTCAATCTGCGCACCAAGCTTCTTGAGCTCTGCGACATATGAGAAGCGGTTTTCGAAGACTGTCTCATGAATCGAGGCGGTTCCAACTGCCTGCGTCATCAGAACAGCCCAGTTTGGTTGCCAGTCGGTCATGAATCCAGGGTGTGGCGCTGTGACAATCGAGACAGGTTTCAGTGGTTGTACATACCTATAGATAATCGAGCTTTCTGTGTATTCGATTTCTGCACCAGCCTCAATGATTCGTTTATCAAACTCCTCCATATACGCTCGGTTGATGTCGCGAATCTCGATCGTTCCTTTGGTGGCGAGCGCCATTGAAGCAAAGGTCACTGCTTCATTTCGATCTCCAAATATTCTGAATGGTTCGTTCTGCTGAAGTTCTGGTACGCCTTGAATCGTGATAGTTGTGCCCGACCGTACAATCTTCGCTCCTGATTCATTCAAAAATCTGATAAGTTCATCTATCTCGGGCTCGAGCGCCGCATTCTCGAGCACAACAGGCTCGGTACCAAGCGCTGCAAGCATGATCATGAGCTCGGTACCGGTGTGAGTCGGTTTCTCAAAGCGATAGCGTCCCTTTGGTGCGGATGAGAGTCGAGCTTCATAGTATCCGTCTTCTGAATGGTAGGTAGTCTGTACACCAAGTGCCTCCATCCCCGAGACAATACGGTCAATAGGACGGAGTCCAATGCGGCATCCCCCTGGATTTGGGATGTAACACTCTTGAAATCGGTGGAGTAATGGAGCAAAAAGGAGAAATGAGGCGCGCAACATCGACGCATGAAGCAGGTCCGGACGATTCGATCGAAGTGGCACAGGATTAATCGTGACCGTACCTTTCGCAACGGTTACCTCAGCGCCAAGATCCTTAATGACATGGATTAACTCATGCACGTCGTTGATTGCAGGCACATTGGTTAGGGTAACCGGCGAGCGGAATAATAAGGATGCGATGATTGTCTTCAGAGCAAGGTTCTTCGCTCCCGACACTGTAACAACCCCCTCTATTTTCTTCCCTCCGTGAATAATATATGCATCTTCCATACGCTCGGTATTGGTTACTGAATAATTCGGATCTCTTCTCTTAATTCTACTCCTGTTTTTTTCCGTACTGTGTCCTTGACATGATTAATGAGCTCAATGAGATGTGAGACATCAGAATCTCCTTCATTCACAATGAAGTTTGCATGCTTTTCTGACACCACAAACTTACCAACTCGAAAACCTTTAAGACCGCACTCATCGATGAGCTTTCCGGCCGATTTTCCATCATAGTTTTGAAACACGCATCCGCTCGAAGCGACACCAAACGGCTGTGTTTGTTTGCGATACTCGAGTGCGGCAGTGGACCGTTGACGTAGCACAGTCGGGTCTTGTTTCTTGAGTCGGAAGACGCAGTCGATGAGTATATCGCCGGTCTCATGCAGAGCACTGTAATCATATGCAAATTTGAAATGTGCCGAATCAACCGTTTTCTCTTTACCTTCTTTGTCTATGACGGTTGCGGTCCGGAGATGATCTCCAAAATACTGAATGGGGTTGGTCCATTTCGAGTTCATGTAGATCGCACCGCCAACGGTACCCGGGAGACCTTGATGATACTCGAATCCCTCCAGTCCAAGTTCATTCGTTTTTGCGATGAGCATCGAGACCGGAAGTCCAGAAGAAACACGAATGTCGGTGTATTCTGGAGTTTGATCGAGAACCTCAAGATCAAGGTATTGGTTCTTAATGATATGACCCTGAAACTCCTGACCTCCAAAAACAGTATTTGATCCACCTCCGACTACCATGAACCGCTCATTCCTTTGTATTGCTGATTGCACGAGTTCTACCAACTCATCTCGAGTATTTGCTATGGAGAAGGTATCTGCTACTGTGGAGGTTCTGATTGTGGTATAGGCCTTCAGATCAACCTTTTTTTGAGGCATACCCCTTAATTATATCAGAACCAAGCTTGTAGACATCCCCTGCGCCCATGGTTATTACGACCTCGGGAAGAGGATATGAAGCTAGTTTTGAGGCGATCTCATGACCCTGGCAGGACTCGATATGCTCATTCCCCCGCTCACGCGCTGTTTTCACAACATCTTCATGAGTTACAGAGAACTGCGCAACGTCTTCTCTCGCAGATGCAAAAATAGGAAGAATGAATGTTTGTTTTGCACCGTTAAAGGCTGTGCTAAATGACTCCAGTAATGCCTGCGTTCGGGAGTAGGTATGCGGTTGAAACACCACGATTGGTTTCTGTCCGTAACGAACCGTTACCGCTTGTATGATTCCCTCTATCTCCGCTGGATGGTGAGCGTAGTCGTCGACCACCGTCAGCCCATCAGCATCATGCATCACTTCAAATCGTCGCTTCGCGCCTTCAAAGTTTGCAACTGCAGATCGAATATCATCCGGCATGAAACCGAGCCTGAGAAGAAGCGTCACAACACCGGCAGCGTTCAGAATATTATGATCCCCATATAACGGGATCGAGATTCCTTCAAGTACCGTTTCGCCGTAGATGAGATCGAACCGTGAACCATCTCGTCCCGACTCATGATTGATGATACGGTAGGCTGCATTGTCATCGAAACCATAGCTCTCATACTGCACACCGCTCTTCCGCACCGTCTCGACTGCCTCGGAACTATCGGAACAGACGATCACATACTCTGACTGTTTAAAAAATGACTCGTATGCATTCTCAACTTCTGTAAGATTTTCAAAGATATCGGGGTGGTCGAAATCAACATTGGTACAGAGCGTGAAGGTTGGATGATACTTGAGAAACTTTGGTGTTTTGTCCTGTGGTGGATTCACACCGTACTCATCGGCTTCGAGCACAAAATAGTTTGCCCCACGAAAGTCTCCTGCAGGGTACTCTCCAAACTTTGATGATCCGGTAAGGTAACTTGGCTCAACACCAAGTTGAATAAGAGCATGACTGAGAAGCGACGAGGTTGTAGTTTTTCCATGAGAACCACAGACCGCAATCGTCTTATCGAACATTGTCATCAACTCACCGATCAGGTCTGCCTGCGAAATCGATGCGACGCCTCGCTTGTTGAGCTCCTGAATGACTGGATTATTCGCACCTCCGTGTGCTGCGCTGTAAATAGCCAGCTCGATATCGCTCGGAAGTCGCTCGATATCAAAGCTCTCGATAATCTCAATGGGATATGCAGAGAGCTCCTCATCGGTGATGAACCGCTCCGGTACATCAACTCCGATCACTGTCTTCCCCATTTTATGGAGAATGATCGCGAGCTGCGCCATGCCGACACCCTTAATCCCGAGAATAAAGATCTTCCGTGCCGTTTCGAGGGAACTCATGGCTTAATTGTAGCTTACCACTCTCTAAAGGGATAGACTAATATAACTAAACTCCTCGGGAAAGTTCGGCACCTTACCAGACCCACGGAATGAACAGAACCGCTGTGAATCACACTGCGTGCAGAATGGAAACCAATCGATCTGAGGTTGTACTAACCCTTCGCTGGTAAGCTGAGATATATTTTCACGAATCAGGTTCATTGGGTAACAACAAGCTCCGATTGCAGGACCAAGTGCAACTCGCAGATCGGACAGCTCTGAACCCGAGGTCGTAAACTGCTTGATCATCTTTTTGGCTAACTGAAGGTTCGTGCCTACTCGACCGTTATGGCTGATGCCGATTTTGTTCGTTCGAACATCAGCATAGAGTATCGGCATACAGTCAGCAGTAACCACGGTCAGGACAGTTCCTGAACAACCGGTGATGAGACCGTCACATGCGGTCATACAAGAGGAGTCTGTTTGCTCGTCTACCACAACTATGGCGTCTGAGTGATACTGATCCGGATCAACAATACTCTTGATTGAGATATTATTTCTACTGAAATATTGTTTTATCTGTCGCAGGTCTCGTCCATCACCGGTCATTCGTGTGCCGAACCCATGGGTAATGGCTTGTGGTAGAAGGGTCGACTGAAATACCTGCAGAGAACGATTAAATACCAGCATGAGTAACTGCGTTCTGCACTGCCTGAAACTCATCCCATGGCTCTTCTCTTCCTTTTCTATTCAAGCTCTTTTCGTGTGCTTTTCCGGTGCAGACAATGATGTCATTTTTCTTTGCGAGCTTCACTGCTGAGTTGATTGCATCTTGGCGATTTGGCTTCATCAAAAGTGTCCCGTCCTGTTTCCGTTGTTCCGAGTCCGACATTCCGGAGGAGATCTCCTCGGAAATGTGCTGAATCGACTCGGTGCGGTAATCTTCTTCTGTAATAATCGAGATATCGGCATATTTCTCGGATGCCGCTCCCATAAGCGGTCGCTTGGATCGATCTCTCAACCCTGCTGACCCGAATACATGAATCAACCTACCCTTTCGTTTCTTTGCTTGCTGAGAAAGTGTGGAAAGAATATTAAGTAGCGAGTTGGGTGTGTGCGCAAAGTCGATGACAACTCGAAATGCCTTGTCGTACACTATCTCGTTTCTCCCCGGTGGCGTAGAGAACTGTTTGAGCGTCTCAAGAATAACATCCTCGCCTATCCCCAGCTCGGAACAGACTCCATAGGCTGCAAGAAAGTTGTAGTTATTGTAATCGGGGATGTCGAGCTTGAGCTGCTTGCGCAGGTCAATGTGATAATCAGCCGGGTTGTCGAGCGCATACGTCTTCACCTGCGCACCACCGGTCAGGCTGTGCAAAAGGTCATACGACTGGTCGTCCCTGTTGAGGAGTACCAACGAAGATTGTTGTGCGAGCATCGCTTTTGCGCGAACATAGTTGCGATAAGTTCTGTGGTAGTCAAGATGTTCGTGCGTAACATTTGTGATCACGCTCACCGCATAATGAACACCAAAGTTACGGTTCTGATCAAGACCGTGGGATGTCGTCTCGAGCACAAAGTACTCATCGCCGTGAGCGACGGCCTTCGCCATGAAGTCCTGCAGAAGAAACGGATCAGGTGTTGTAACGTGAAGACCGGTTTCGTACTCCGTATCCCCTACCTTCGCATAGACCGTTGAAAGCATCGAGACCTTTTTTCCCGCTGTTTTGAGGATCTGATAGATCGCGTGTGTTGTTGTGGTCTTTCCATCGGTTCCGGTTACTCCGATAACCTTCAGCTTCGTACTCGGAAATCCAAAGTAGACATTTGCTATAACCGCACGGAGAAGATGGTAGAGATTAATCAGTGGTTGAATATGTCGTTTAAACGATTCGATCATAGATTACTGGGTTGGAGGAATATTGTAATAGTATAGCAACTCCTTCGCGATCTCGAAAAAGAGTGGAGCGGCCGTCTCTGATCCATAGATCGATGATTTTGGCTCTTTAAGCACAACGAGTGCAATAAACTGTGGTGAATCTGCAGGAGCGAACCCAATGAATGAAGCATTGGTTTTTGAGGTATCGTACTTTCCCCCCATCGCGATCTGTGCCGTTCCGGTCTTACCTCCAATGCGGTATCCTTCCGGAACCGCCCACTTATACTCACCGTGCTCTACGGTTGAAACAAGCATTTTCTTAACCTTCGTTGATGTGTCCGCACTAAAAATTCTTTGATCGATCTTCGGTTCGATTACCGATCGCTGCGAACCGGTGATAACCTCCTTGACCACGTGTGGTCTCAGCAGATATCCTCCGTTAATGACCGAGGAAAATGCGCGAACCATCTGAAGCGGCGTGACAACGATACCCTGACCAAAGGTGACGGTTGCGTAGTCGATATCTGCCCAGACATCGCGAAGATAGCCAGCACTTTCGCCCTGAAGATCAATGCCGGTAAGACTGCCGAATCCGAGTTTACTCACATACGTAAGCACCTTCTCTTTCCCAAGCTTTGATCCGATATAGACCATGCCGACATTTGATGACTTCTCGAGGATTCTGGTCATGGTAATCTTCCCTTCATACTTATTGTTCCAGGTTCGAATTTCGTACCCATTGATTGTGATTGGTCCTTCCTCGTTGAAGGTTGAGTCAGGCTTGATTACCTTTTCCTCAATACCGGCTGCGGTGATGAGCGGCTTGAAGGTCGAGCCGGGTTCGTAGAGAGATGAGATCGACTGATTGTTGAATGAGGTGGCTTCCCACTGAGAGTAGGTGTTGGGATCAAAGTCTGGGATACACGAAAGTGCAAGGATCTCGAGCGTGTTCGGGTTTGCAACGACCACACATCCCTGAGCTGCTTGGTAGCGCTCAACACCACTCTTCAGCTTCGTCTTTACGATGTTTTGTACCGTCTTATCTATGGTCAACACCAGGTCCTCTCCGTTCTCCGAATCGATTCTCTCCTGGTCGCCAACAAGAATCGGGCGTCCCACCGGGTCACGTTCGCTTTTTACGAAACCGAGGAGTCCTTGCAGATCTTGATCATAGTAACCTTCTACACCGCCGTATCCAACCGGTTCACCCTTACTCCCCTTACCAACAAAGCCGACAAGATGCGCTGAGAGCGAGGCTTCGGGATAGAACCTCTGCGTCTGTTCTTCGAACCCAATCCCCACGATTTTTCTCCGCTCGATCGCCCGCTTCTGTTGTTGGGAGATTCCGTCGGCTATTTTTAACCAGTCGAGTCGGGTATTAATCTTTGCCTCAATACTCGCCTCCTCTGTCTGCAGTTCTTGAGCGAGTTGCTCAACAACAAGTTCGAGATCCTTCACACGCTTTGGCTCAAGATAGAGCAGGTAGGTTTTTTTATTGAGTGCTAGAATTTCTCTGTTTCGATCGTAGATTAAGCCTCTGCTCGGTGTGATTTTTTTGTACTTCAGATAGCTTTGTGCGGATGACCCTACCGACAGCACCTGTATGAGGAATAACTTTACTAGGATCGCTATAAAAATGCACAGAAAAAAGAGAAAAACAATTCGAATCTTGGGCATATTAGTTGCGTCGTGCAACCTCGATGCTCTGGAGATAACGAGGCTGTGCCTGCTTGGTAAACGCAAGTTCCGCAGCCCGAGAAGCTGCATACTGGAGTGAGTTCATGTTGTACATCGACTCTTCAAGTTCACTGTTTTGTAGATTCAGGGCATGCGCTTTCTGCTCGAATGATTGAATATTCTGGCTTTGTTGCATACTCATAACAAACGCGAAAATATTAGCAGTGAGTAGTGCAAAAAACAAGACGATGGTGGCATTTCGTACAACTGAGATTTTCATACTATTTCTTTACAATAACCCTGACAATAGCCGATCGCTCAAACGATCGAGCATTCCTTTTCCGTACTTTCCAATCTTTTGAAATCGATTCGTGATGCATGCGAATCATCTGCTTCACAGTTCGATCCTCAAGAGACTGAAAGGTAATGATCACTAACACACCTCCTGATCTGAGGATGGTTAACGATCCTTCGAACCCTTTTTTAAGGTTCTCCAGTTCGTTATTAATTACCATTCGGAGAGCTTGGAAGATTCGGCTATACACATGATTGTCTGGCAACTGCGTGACCGAGTCGATCGCTGTTTTGAGATCGTGCACAGTGCGAAACGGTGTTCGAACCCTGTACTGAACAACCGCATGAGCAATCTTTTGTGAGAGTGGCTCCTCACTATATCTCGCAAAAATTTGATAAAGCTCATCTTCTGATGCCTGTGAAAGAATCTCCGCAGCGGTTCCCTGCGACTCTGGTGATAGTCTCATATCGAGGGGTTCGGTATCATTCTTATACGAAAGGCCTTTCCCACCTGCAGCTAATTGTCGGTATGAAATACCGAGGTCAAGGAGCACTCCGTCCACGTTGCTATACGCTTCCTGTTGTGCGATGCGTGCGATATCTGCGAAGTTTCCTTGAATAAGTCGCGCATTGGTGGACTGACCGATTGTCTGTTGGGCTATCTTGACCTGATCAGGATCATACTCAAGCCCAAGAACCGTTCCTCCAAGCTCTCGAATTTTGTTAAAGTGCCCGAGCTGACCTGCGGTTCCGTCGATAAATCTCTTCCCCGTCTTTACATCCAGCGCGTCGAGTACCTCATGCTCCATCACCGGTGTATGCTTCGTATTCATTCGTTCGTTATCCTCGTAATGCTCGTGATCTCCACGCCTCTTCATCCCAAATCTCAAAGTGATCTCCAACACCAATAATCGCTACTTTCTTTTCTAGACCGGCAAACTCAAGCAAATTCTTTGGAATCACAAATCTCCCCTGTTCGTCGATGTCGATGCTGCAGGCTGATGAAAACACAAATCGTCGCTTATCCAGTTGCTCTTGCTCGAGTAACGACACCTGCAACAGGCCCTGAGCTCGTGTTTCCCAGTCCTGCTTATCAAAACCGGCGAGACAATTATCAAAGCCTTTTGTTACAATGAAACTGTTTCCTTTTAAAAGTTCTCTGATTTTTTTTGGTAAGACGACACGGCCAAGTCCGGTGAACGAAACTTGGAATTCACCAATAAAAACCATATATAACCATTTTGAGCCATTTCGTGCTCATTGTCAAGCGTATTTATGATGAATCGGCTGTTCACAGGAACCAAAAACCTCTTTTTTAGTAAACAGAAAACAATCATCACCTCTACCCTGATCGTCGCCGCGACGATCGTACTCTCTCGCGTCTTTGGTTTTATGAGATATCGCGTTCTGGCGGGCTATTTTGGAAAGGAAGAGTTGGATATCTTCTTTGCCTCGTTCCGAATTCCGGACATTGTGTTCGAACTCCTCATCACCGGTGCGCTGACCACCTCCTTTGTCCCGATTTTTATTAAATATCAGAAAAACAAAGAAGAGCTTGACCAGAACATCTCATCCATCATCAACATCACAACGACGATTCTGTTTCTCCTGATAGTTATTGTGTTTTTTGCCTCGGACTGGATCATACCGGCGATTACACCCGGATTTACCGGTGAGAAGATTCGGAGTATTGTGTTCTACTCGAAAATTCTTCTTATCGGACAGCTGCCGTTCTTGGTGCTCAGCAATATCCTGACCGGACTTGGTCAGGCAAACAAAACATTCATCATTTCGTCTCTTGCGCCGGTCATCTACAACATCGTCATCATCCTCATAACGATCGTATTCTCTGGTCAGCATCAGCTCCTTGCGCCGATTCTCGGAGTGGTGGTAGGATCAAGCGCGATGTTTTTTATGCAGACACCACTGTTCTTTGCATCGACATTCAGCTACAAGCCGATCCTCAAAATAACCAAGGGCTTGAAAGAGTTTTATCGATTGGTCCTTCCCCGACTCGTCACGGTACTTGTCGCGCAGATCGATGCCACAATCGACCTCACCCTTACAACGCTCCTTGCACCAGGGTCATACGCCGTATTCTACCTCGCCCAGCAGATTCAACTGCTCCCGGTTTCGATTATTGGGATTTCTTTTGGACAGGCTTCACTTCCGTATCTCAGTGAGGTGTACCATGAAAAGCGCCATGAGGAGTTCCGGAAGATTATTACCGAATCGATTCTGAGCGTGTTGTTTCTTACGCTTCCGATTGCCAGTTTCTTCATCTTTGCTCGAACACCGTTAGTCCGACTGCTCCTCGGTGGCGAGAAGTTCGACTGGATCGCTACGGTGCAGACCGCATATACCGTATCGTACTTCGCACTGGCGATTCCAGCTCACTCGATCTACTACTTTATAACGCGCTGCTTCTATGCATTTCTCGACAGCAAAACGCCATTTTATTCAAGTGTTTTTTCGATCGTTCTCAATGTGGTCCTCAGCCTTGTATTCATCTTCGGACTCCATCTGCCGGTGTGGTCGCTAGCAATCGCCTTTGTTATATCGATGGTTACCAATGTATCTATTCTGCTCTACAAGCTCGGCAAGAGGATCGAGGGCTTTGAGAATCATATTTTGTTTGTAGAGCTCTCAAAAATGCTCTTGGTAACATTCCTCTCGTCGTTTTTTGCATACTGGTTGATGAAGATTTTGGACGGATTGGTGCTCGACACCACTCGCACCATCAACGTCTTTACGCTTTTGGTAATCGTTGGTGGAAGCTTCATCACGATGTACTTCTTTCTCGCCTGGACATTCGGTATCCGAGAGTCATCGATGATCGTTAATCTCTTGGATAAAGCGAAGCATTATAAGAAACGCGTTGTTGAAATTTACACCGATGTAGAATAATGTCGAACGAGACGAATCAAATAAAAGCAATCAAGGCGATCCAGAAAAAACTCCTTGGGAAAAAACTAACCTATGGAGAGATCTATACCCTTATGGATGAGATCGCACATGAGCGACTGAGCGAAGTGCTCACCGCCTACTTTGTCGCATCATCATTTAAGGAGGGCTTCTCTCCAGACGAACTGTACTACCTCACAAAAGCAATGGTTGAGACCGGAACAAAACTCGAGTTTGATGGGATTGTTGCGGACAAACACTCTACCGGCGGCATCGCTGGCACGCGCACATCCATGATTATCGTACCCATCATCGCAGCGGCTGGATTCAAAATCCCGAAGACATCATCACGCGCAATCACCTCCCCTGCAGGAACTGCGGATGTGATGGAGGTGCTCGCACCGGTCACCATTACACCCCATCGACTCAAACAGATCGTTGATAAGGTTGGCGGATGCGTTGCCTGGGGTGGAAAACTGGGTATTGCGCCCGCAGATGATGTGATTATCGATGTAGAGGAAGAGCTGTCCTTTGAGTCATTTGACAAGATTATCGTATCGATCATGGCGAAGAAGATCGCGGTTGGGGCGAATCATCTCGTCCTCGATATTCCGGTGGGGAGAACAATGAAGATTAGACATATCGAGGATGCGGAGAAGGTCGCAAACAAATTTAAGGCTCTTGGGAGACGGTTCAATATGGAGGTCTCGATCGATATTAACGAGTCGCTGCAACCGTTTGGCAACGGGGTTGGACCGGTCCTCGAAGCGCGAGATGTGATGTACATCCTCGAGCAGCAGAAAGATCGACCGCTCGAACTCGAAGCGAAAGCCCTCCGTCTCGCCGGACGGCTCCTGAACCTCTGCTACAAAACCCAAAAATCAGATAAGAATGGGGAGGAGGAAGCCCGTCTCCTTCTTCAGTCCGGTAAGGCGCTCGAGAAGTTCCGTGAGATTGTCAAAGAACAAGGTGGGAATCATCACGTGACCTCACATACATTAAAACTCACCTCACACAAACACGAAGTACCTGCGGGAAAGAAAGGGAAGATCAAGCACATTCAAAACTACAATCTCAATACCATCGCACGTATTCTCGGTGCTCCTGCAGATCAACATGCCGGAATTTACATGCATAAGAAGGTCGATGAGATGGTTGAAAAAGATGAGGTAGTGATGTCGTTCTACGCGAAAGATGCACACAAACTCAAGGAAGCCATGGTAACATTAGAGTCGTTCCCTATCTATGAAATCGAAAAATAAGCGAGTGCTCATAACCGGTATCTTAGCGCTCTCGATGCTCCTCGGGGGAGGCTACTACTATGAAGGAACGCTCCCGGTCGATAAGAGCGATACACAGTCACGAACCTTCGTTATTCCACGAGGCGCCGGTCTCAATGCGATCGCACGGGATCTTGAACGCGAGGGATTTATTCGAAATAAAATTGTCTTTATCGCGCTCGTGAAGCAGCTTGGGATTGAAAAAAACATTCAAGCAGGTGACTATCATCTACAGAAATCACTTCCCACTGCAGAGATAGCAAAGCGCCTCACAAAAGGTAGTCTTGATCGATGGTTTACGGTAATCGAAGGACTTCGAAAAGAAGAGATTGCGGAGCTTGTCGCCCAGGATCTCGACATCTCGGCCAGTGAGTTTCTTTCCGAAGCGCAGGAAGGATATCTCTTTCCAGATACCTACCTCATCCCACAGAAAGCATCTGCTGCTACCGTCATCTCAATCATGAGAAATAATCTCGAAACAAAACTAACACCGGAGATGAAGGCAAAAGCACTCAAAAATGGCCTCAGCGAAAAACAGGTGCTTACGCTCGCTTCGCTCGTTGAGAAGGAGGCTCTATTCGATGAAGATCGTGGCGAAATCGCAAACATTATGTTACGAAGAATTGAGGAGGGACACAAGCTCCAGATTGATGCAACGGTCCAGTATGCACTTGGCTATCAGCCGTCTGAGAAGCGCTGGTGGAAAAAAGCAATTACCTTTGACGATCTTGAGGTTGATTCGCCGTACAACACCTATCAACATTATGGCATTCCACCGGGACCCATCTGTAGTCCTGGAAAGGCATCGATAGATGCCGTTATCAATGCGACATCCGATACTCCCTACCTCTTCTACATCCACGATCTCAATGGTCACGCGCACTACGCGAGAAACTCAATTGAGCATCAGCGAAACATCGATAAATACCTCAGATAAAGTGTCTCCTTTTCCTCGATACGAAGTATCTGCTATTCCATTGGCTGAGTATCCTGTGAAGGAGCACCTCGGCGAAGAATCTCGCGTGGTTTGGATCCCTCTGCGGGGCCTACGTACCCTGCCTCCTGAAGCTGGTCAAGAATTCGTGCAGCTCGCGCATATCCTACGTTGAGCTTCCGTTGCAACAGTGAGGCGGACGCCTTATCGGTTTGGTTGATGAGATCAAGTGCTTGATTGAAGAACGGATCCTGATTTCCACCTCCGGACCCCGAGATTGATCCTCGACCACCGACATGACTTGGCACTTCCTGCTCGGTGATCTCTTGGGTATAGTGTACAACAGGGTTCTGGTTACGTAAGAACGTCACCAACTCCTGCACCTCTTTTTCGGTTACGAACGGGCCCTGAATACGTCGAGGCTTTGCCTGATCTGGTGGCAGATACAACATATCTCCGCGTCCAAGAAGCTTCTCTGCGCCAGGTGTATCGATGACAACCCGTGAGTCTACCAGCGAGGAAACATTGAACGCTACGCGTGTTGGAATGTTTGCCTTCATGAGACCGGTAATCACATCAACCGAAGGCCGCTGCGTGGCAAGTACGAGATGAATTCCGACCGCACGCGCCATCTGCGCGATCTTGGTGATCAGATCCTCTGCGTCGCCTGGGGCATGCATCATGAGATCGGCAAGCTCATCGATAACAAAGACAATGTACGGTTTCTTCTCCACGTTGGGCATCTCGTTGTATGCCTCAAGATTACGCGCATGTGCTTTGGCAAGTATTTCGTACCTCGACTTCATCTCCGCGACGGTCCAGTTGAGCGCCTTGATAATCTTATCCGACTCAACAATTACCTCGGTCATCAGATGTGGGATACCGTTGTAGATCGAGAGCTCTACTCTCTTTGGATCGACGAGAATCAGACGAACCTCCTCTGGCTTAGTGCGGAACAGTAACGTCGAGATCCAGGCATTAAGCATTACCGACTTACCGGAACCGGTTGTACCCGCAATAAGCGCATGCGGCATCTTTCCAAGACTCGCTGCCTGGGGATTCCCGGAAACATCCAGTCCCATCGGTACCAAGAGCGGATCGGTGTTGTTCTTGAATACGGGATCGTTTAAGAGCCTCTTTAGTGTAACGACCTCTGCTCGATTATTCGGAATCTCAATACCTACCAATGACCGCCCTGGGATCGGTGCTTCGATACGTACCTGACCGGTTGGCGCTGCGAGTGCGAGTGCGAGATCGTTTGAGAGTGCTGTGATCTTCGACAACTTGGTTCCTTGGGTAATCTGGAGCGCATACTGGGTGACGGTGGGACCGCCGTTTACCTCATCGATACGGGCTCGAATTCCAAAACTACCGAGCGTGTCCTCAATCGTCTGTGCATATTTTTTGGTATCACCCCGATCGGCCGCTTGTTGCGAAACGTCTCGAAGTAGACTCATCGGTGGATAGACCCAGGTTTGATTATTGACGCCCATCGGTCGCATCATGAGATCTTTGTCAGAAGCCTGCATCACGGCCGAGCTCGCCTTCGGCGATTGTTCGGAGCTCACAGGTTTCGTAAATAGATTTGGAAAAGAACGAGCCGGCTTGGTCATGTCTTTGATAAAGGTGTCTTGTTTTGCTGGTTCTTTCGCCTTTGGTTTTTGGTCCTTTTTTCCGTTCAACAGTTCCCGGAAGAGATGCTGTCGCACAAACACCACCGCACCTTTTCCAAGTCCATAAATAAACATCATAAACGCATCAACCGATGTGTCGAGGAGGAGTACGATACCGATGACAAAGGTGACAAAAAGAATTGCAAATGTTCCGGCGGGAGTAAAATCAACGGTGAGATTATCACTCATGAATCGACCCCACTCACCTGCTCGGGTACCGGCGACAAGCGCCGCAAATACCAGCACGAGTCCGATCGAAACATTTGGTTTGATGAGTTTCATCTTTTTTGTACTTACAAACTGGGCAGCAAGGGCAAACATGACAAAGGGAGCAAGATAGGCGAGCGAGCCGAGTCGGTCTTTCGCCAAGCCCGAAATCATCTGAAGATATTCTCCACCTTGATCATACGGAAGAATAGAATCAAAAAATGAAAGAAGAATGATTCCCCCACCAAGCACAAAGAACATGCCAAACATGCTCCCTACCGATTTATTACCGACCTTAAACAGCTTTTTCTTTCGACCCATGTAGATTTCATTGTAGTAAAGGCAAGGAGCAAAAGCAATGATACTGATGTCGTAAATTACAGGTCTCCGAGCGCTGCTTTGTAGGGGCCGAGCACCGACATCGCTCCTATTCTCAGTATGCGGTCATGATCTTTGGTTAGTACATTATCAGTGTGTTCGGTCATGAACTTTAGTACCACACGTTCTATCTCGGTAATAAGCGCAGCATCATTGCCGAGTACGCGCTCACACAACAGTCGGAACATGTGATCTCTACCCTCCTCTGTTGCAGGCATTCCACCCTCACGAAGAGGATGAAATTCACTGACAATTTCGAGGTACCGATCGAGATCTCGCTGCAGAATATCTGGCATCGGCACAGCCCGAATGAGGGTTGTGAAGTACACTGCATTGAATGTCATCAGTCCAGCAATGTTGTAGGTAAGTATCCCATTCGCCCCGTGAGAAGCCGCCAATTGAGAGCTAAAATCCATGAATCCGCCCATGATCGGATCCATATGTATAACATCATCCATACTCTTGATAAAGGTTGCCGTATCCTTGAGTGGGTCTGCAAAACAATTTCCAATCTGGCGAACAACAGATTGTTCTAATGGGAACACTCCACTTGGTCTTCGTACTTCTCGTTCTTTCATAGTCATGATGTGTTAGTTGCTTTGGATGCCGCGGTCGTAGGCAATTCGTAACGGCTGTACAGTCTGAATGATACCCATCTGTACGTGCGATCGTACGTACTTACGAAGCGCGTGATCGGGATGAGGGAGCTGACCAATAACATGCGAAACAATCTCGAGTGTAGGAAGAATAAACTCTGGGTTCGCATTGTAAAACGTCTCAAAAAACTGAGCCCTACCATGAACATATACATCTTGACTTGGATTATTCCCCGGCCTCATAAACGCCTGTTCTTGCACAGTCGCAATACCGTTGTGTTCGGCAGTAACAACCGGCATTGGGATACCCTTCGCATCACAGATGCGATGCAGTACTTCATGAATCGTCACCGACGCAAATCGGTATGGATTTAGGAGTCTACTGATCGGGTCGGCATGACTAAAATGTCTAGGGAAGGCCTCCTGAATCAAATACTCATAGAGAGAAGGGTTCGTGGTCTTAAAGGACTCGATGGCTTTCATAACTCCTGAAAGATCATCTCCCTGAAGTTCGTCTACCCAAGCGGTTGTAACATCCTCGAACTGTTTCCGATCAAGCGGAAACAACCCAAGTGATGAACCTTCTTTTTTCTCTTTCGTAGAAACGTATGTAAACTAAAAACCCAGCTCAGTAGCATACCGTATTGGATAATATACATCTGCAATTCCCGACCAGAACGAGAACATCTTCTGAAGCCGACTCTCGCCTTCACCAAAAACCGATGGTGCCGCCCGGAACGCGTTGTAAAGTAAGTACAAATGGGGGTCGTCAATCCGAAGCCTCCGAGACAACCGAGCAGCAACATCGAATAGTTCCTCGTAGCTCAACTCATCCCACTGTCGAGGCATGATTGCGTCACGTATGGGGACATACGACTGAAGGTCGAAGTCGGTTACTATAGGAAGAGTGTTGCCCGTCACGTTTCCCTGAGAACTCATTGCATCCAAACTCAGGTTCACGCCAATTCGATACCATCTTCCAAGATGCTTTCTCCGCGTTGCATTCAACCGATCGCTTTCATCACAAAGTAGGTTCTGCATCGCTGGCGAAAGAGTATATTCACCGAACATTCCTTTCAGATCTCTTGGTGTACGAGCGAATTCCGCAATCGCTCCTGGAATAACCCGCCCAACAGCGACCGAGGTACGATCATAATCAAGGTGTGACGGTACAATGGTTTCTGTGTGAGATTTTGGTCTCTCGGTCATAAGCGTCAATTATATCACGTACTATAAGCTATATCAATTTGCTTCCTTGTAGCCGGAACAATGTGAGTTTCTCAAACTATAGTTTGGTTGAAGAGCAGCAATCTTTTACTATAAGTCTTTGTAGCTGCAAAAAATGACGCAGATATTCATATGACATCATCTTTGAAGAAACGGCCCTCGATATAAGACCAGACGACTGATCGTTATTCGATCTCGATTCGTGGTCGACGTGAAGCTCCCTGAGATGGTCCTCGTTGATCACGATCTCCATGGCTATGTCCATGGCCTCGACCGTGCGATCGACCAAATCCCTGCCTGCCGGCAGGCATGGCACCTCTCGAACCACCTCTTCCTCCGCCGCGATCAAAACGCTTTGGTGGACGGTCACTTCCCTGCTCCTCAGAGAAGTCCATGGTGGACTCACCGGTACCGCTTCCTCCTGAAAGAAGTTCAAGATTTACACGGCCTTGTTGGTCAATTTGGTAAACGCGAACGCGAACCTTATCTCCAATATTCACGACCGCAGATGGATCTTTGACAAATCCTTTCCCCATCTTTGAGACATGAACCATTCCTTCTTTGCCGGGGAGAATCTCAACAAATGCGCCGAATGGCAACATCCGCTTCACCTCTCCGTCAAACTCTTCGCCTTCCTGTACCTCTCGAACCATGTTCTCGATATACGAAGTGGCTGACTCTACCTTATCTTTATCGATTCCCGAGACCGAGACGACTCCCGAGTTGTCAACATTAATATCAACACCGAACTTCGCAATCAAGTTACGAATGTTCTTTCCACCGGGGCCGATGATCTCACCGATCTTCTCCTGTGGAGGAGCAAAGACCTTCACCTTCGGAGCAAACTCCGAAAGCTCGCCACGCGGACGATCGATTGATGCGGTCATCTTCTCAAGAATCGAGAGTCGTGCGGTTTTCGCCTTCTCAAGAATCTCAACAATCATTGCATCGGTAAGGCCATCGTTCTTTACATCAAGCTGCATGGCGGTTACGCCCTCTGCCGAGCCGGTGACCTTGAAGTCCATATCACCACCGAAGTCTTCGATACCCATAATATCGGTGAGTACAACATACTCGGTATCGGTCTTATAGATCAGACCCATCGCGATTCCGGAGACCGGAGCTTTGATTGGTACTCCTGCATCCATAAGTGCTAAGGTCGATCCACAGGTCGACGCCATCGAGGTTGATCCATTTGAGGAAAGAACCTCAGAAACAACGCGAATGGTATATGGAAATGCTTTCTTATCTGGAAGCACTGGTTCGATCGCCTTTTCAGCAAGCGCACCATGTCCAATTTCTCGTCGTGATGGGAATCCCATTCTTCCAACCTCTCCCACAGAGTATGGAGGCATGTAATAGTGGTGAATGTAGTGCTTTGCAGCTTCACCTTCTGGACTCTCTATCAACTGTTCAAGACTTGGAGAACCAAGTGTAACGATCGAGAGAACCTGGGTGTCTCCACGTTGGAAGACCGCTGAACCATGCGTTCGTGGCAAGGTTGAGGTCTCAACGGTAATCTTGCGAATTTCATCTGGTTTTCGACCATCTGCTCGTACCTGCTTGGTGAGAATCTTCTCTCGCATTGCCTGCTTCAGAAGGTAGTCGATTGCCTTTGCGATCGCCTTTTTCTCGGTAAACTCTGGATACTTTGTCATCACGTCGTCGATCAGGCCGTTGAGCATTCCGCCGTTATCGAACTCTTTCTGCGCTTTCTGCTCATTGATCTGCTCGAGCTCTTTTGAGAATTCTGACTTTAAGATTGTCTCAATCTTCTTATCTACACCGCCTGCTGGTGCCTCCATCTTTGGATGTCCAACTGCTTCTCGTACCTTTTCAAGGAATGCGATGATCTTGTTATTTTCTTCTTTTGCAATCTTAATTCCTTCGATGACGACCGATTCAGGAAGCTGTTCTGCCTGTGTCTCGATCATGACAACCTTCTCGTTGGTCGAGGTAACCATGAGGTCAAGCACAGAGAGTGGCTGCTCGGTTTCTGAAGGATTAACAACATAGGAACTTTCTCCGTTGTTTTTAATATATCCAACACGCATTGTGCTCAGAGGACCGTTCCATGGCAACGAAGAAACATGAATCGCTGCTGAGGTTGCGATTGCTGCAACAATTTCAGGAGAGTTTTCTCCGTCAATCGAGAGCAACGTATTCACAATCTGGATACTCTTTCTCAGTTCTTTTGGAAACAATGGTCGTGCACCGCGATCGATCAGTCGCCCAATGAGCGCGGCATCGTCCGATGCCTTTCCTTCTCGCTTTACCCAGCGAGATCCCTTGATTCTTCCACCTGCATAGAGCTTTTCTACATACTCTACCTGCAGTGGGAGGTAATCGATGGTTTCTGGCGCATCGGCAATGTTTAAGGTGGTAAGCACGACGGTTTCACCAAGCGATGCGTAGACCGCCACATGTGATGCCTGTGCTAATTTTCCGAACTGTAAGGTGAGTTTTTGACCCGCTACGTCGATCGAGTCTTCAAAAAATTTCATAAATAAATGTTAGGAGATATGATGAGCTCTTCTATTATTCTACAGTACTTTACTTCTTGAGGTCGAGGCTTCCAATAAGCGACTTATATCTTGCTTCGTCAAGTTTCTGGAGGTAATTAAGAATTCGTCTTCGTTTTGCAACAACTTTTAATAGTCCCCTTCTCGAATGGTTATCCTTCTTGTTCTGATTCAAATGATCAGCAAGTCGGTCAATTTTGTATGAGAGTAACGCAACCTGAACCTCAGGAGATCCAGTGTCGCCTTTCTTCTGAGCAAACTTTTCAATGATTGCCTGCTTTTCCTTTGCCTCATCTGAGGTACTCACGAGAGCTACCTTCGGTTGTTTTGGCTGTTTCTCTGGTTTCTCAACCGCCTTCATTTCTTTTTTGACTGCGGTCTTTTTTGGAGCTACTTCCTTTTTGACTGCTTTTTTTGCAGGAGTTTTTGAAGCTACTTTCTTTGCTTTCATAATCAATATGTATATATTATACGGGGAAGTTGTTATTATTTCAACAAGAGGTCATATGGTGAGATATAGTGCGCTCGCTATTCTCCTTACAATGATGGGAGGAATGGTGTTCTTTCTTCGCCCCACAACGGTATATATCGTTGGTGGTTTCCTCCTCCTTCTCCAGACAACGGTCTATGTAGGAGCCGTTATTCTAACCAGAAGAACCTCGATCGCGGTTCTCAGCTCGACCGGTATCACCGCGCTTTTACTGATGAACTACGTTCTTGGATTTAATCTAATCAACACCATCCTTCTAGCTTCGTTTATAATGGGAGTCGGGCTCATCGTAGTTCAGCACCATGAATAATCCGTTTTATATCACCTCTACATTACCGTATGTAAACGCCGACCCACATATCGGCTTTGCACTTGAAATGGTGCAGGCAGATGTCATATCCCGGGTAAAACGACTTCAAGGATATGAGGTGATCTTCAACACCGGCACCGATGAACACGGTCTTAAAATCTTCCAGAAGGCACAGGAACGTGGCATCGACCCACAACAGTACTGTGACGAATATGCAAAAAAATTCGAAGCGTTGAAAGAAGCCCTCAATCTCAGCTATACCCATTTTATTAGAACTACCGATCCCGACCACAAGGCGGCAGCTCAGGAGTTTTGGAAGCGGTGTGCCGAGCATGGGTTTATCGACAAGAAACTGTACAAGATTAGATACTGTGTGGGCTGCGAACTTGAGAAGACCGACTCAGAGCTCGTTGACGGTGCGTGTCCACTGCATCCGAAGATGGAACTTCAGACCTATGAAGAAGAAAACTACTTCTTCAAGTTTTCGGCATTCCAGGAACGACTCCTGAACCTCTATGATGAAAACCCTACCTTTGTGCAGCCAAGTTTCCGACTCCAAGAAATTCGAAACTTCGTTTCAAACGGTCTCGAGGACTTCAGCATCTCTCGACTCAAGAAGAAAATGCCATGGGGTATTCCTGTACCGGGCGACGAAGATCATGTGATGTATGTTTGGTTTGATGCACTGATTAACTACATCTCGACACTTGGATGGCCACACGACACCGAAACCTTCTCGCGCTACTGGCCAGGAGTACAGATCGCAGGTAAGGATAATCTACGACAGCAGTCGGCAATGTGGCAGGCGATGTTGATGGCAGCAGGTCTTCCCGCATCAAAAGAGATCATCATTCATGGTTTTATCACCTCTGAAGGGCAGAAGATGAGTAAAAGTCTCGGAAATGTGGTGAACCCGTACGATCTGGTGAGGGAGTTTGGCACCGATGCAGTTCGCTACTATCTGCTCCGCGAGATTCCAACATTCAATGACGGCGACTTCTCAACTTCGAGATTTCACGAACTCTACAATGCTGACCTTGCCAACGGACTCGGAAACCTTGTTGCACGTGTTGCTCGCCTCGCAGAAAACACTCAGTTCGAAACGGAGCAACCAACCGCTCTCTCGACCGAGGTTGCAACTGCGGTCGAACGGTACCAATTCTCACACGCGCTCGCTGCGATCTGGGACAGGATCAACGCCTGCGATGTGGAGATCAACCGCGTGGAACCCTGGAAACTCCCTGAAGGAGATGAAAAACGAGCCTTCCTCACCAAACAGATAAATGCTATTCTCCAGATTGCTTTCGACCTTCGGCCATTCTTACCAAAAACTGCAGACACCGTTGAGAAGGCGTTTTCTAGCTCGGTAACCAAACCCGAGGCTCTTTTTCCGCGACTCGCCAAAGTCTGATACAATAAACCTATGTCCGAACATCCACATCATCGGCTTCATAAGCGAGTGGTTCATAAGGTCAAACAGTTTTCGCGTAGACAGTGGATGATAGTCGGAGCCGTTGTGCTTTTTTTAACGGTAAGCTACCTCTTCGTTTTTAAGGATCTCCCGAACCCTGCAAATCTTGCAAACTATAAGGTGATTCCGCTCGCGACACACATACAGGACCGCAACGGAAAAACGCTGTATGAAATTTATAACGAGCAAAAACGTACACCAATCAAACTGAAACAACTCCCCCCATATGTATATCAAGCGTCGATCGCGATTGAGGACAAAGACTTTTATCGACACGGGGGCATCTCAATCTTCGGAGGGATCGCCCGAGCGATTAAGGACATCATTCTGACTCGTTCTCTGCAGGGTGGATCGACCATTACACAGCAGCTCGTGAAAAGCGCACTGCTCTCTCCGGAGCGAACGATTCAACGAAAGATTAAAGAAATTGTACTTGCGGTTTGGACCGAAAAACTTTTCTCGAAGGATCAGATCTTGGAGCTGTACCTCAATCAAGTCCCATACGGAGGTTCTGCGTACGGTGTTGAAGAAGCAGCAAAAACAATTTACAACAAGCCGGCAAGCAAACTTTCGATCGATGAAGCGGCGTTACTCGCTGGACTCCCGCAAGCGCCATCGCTCTATTCTCCCTATCTGAACCCTGAATTTGCGAAGAAGCGACGAGACAGTGTCCTGAAGTCGATGTACGAACAAAAGTACATAACGAAACAACAGTACGACACGGCGCTTGCCAAACCGGTCAAGGTTAAGGCGCCCGAAACCTCGATCAAGGCTCCTCACTTTGTGTTTTATGTCAAGAGTCAGCTTGAGAAACAGTACGGGATCAAGACGGTCGAAGAGGGTGGCCTCAAGGTCATCACTACGCTTGATCTCGGAATACAAGAAGAAGCAGAACGAATTCTTAAGGAGGAGGTCGAAAGTCTCGACTACCTGAACGTCGGAAACGGCGCCGCACTGGTCACACGCCCACCAACCGGTGAGATTCTCTCGATGGTTGGTTCGGTAGATTATTTTGCCACTGGATCAGGAGCATTTAATGTAACAACAGCGTTACGACAGCCCGGCTCATCGATTAAGCCAATTAATTTTGCGATCGGAATCGATCGTAAGCTGGTGACTGCTGCTTCGATGTTTCTTGATGTGAAGACCTGCTTTCCATCCCCAGAAAAACCCTACTGCCCGGTCAACTATGACGGATCGTTTCATGGGGCGGTACCGCTCAGACTCGCACTCGCGAACTCCTACAATATCCCAGCAGTAAAGATGCTTGCGCTCAACGGTGTTGATAACTTTATTGCATCGGCCTCTGCGTTCACCTTTACCTCCTTCAAAGATCCAAGTCGATACGGACTCTCACTCACCCTCGGGGGTGGAGAGGTGCGTATGACCGAGATGGCACAGGCCTTTTCTGCATTCGCTAATCTCGGTAAGCCTCGCGAACTCAACAGCATCCTCAAGGTGACCGATCGGAATGGGAATGTGTTGTATGAGTTTAAGGATCCGAACTTCAAACAGGATGTTCGAAAAGCACTGCGCGATCCTCAGATGTTGAGTATCCCAGGAAAACGAGTTATCTCACCAGAAACATCGTTTATCATTTCGCACATTTTATTGGATAACTTTGCACGAAGTCAGGCATTCGGCACCAACTCCGAATTGGTAATTCCAAAAAGAACGGTATCGGTAAAGACCGGAACAACCGATGATAAAAAAGACAACTGGACAATCGGATACACTCCGAACTTCCTTGCCGCTGTCTGGGTAGGAAACAATGACAATACCCCGATGAATCCGTACCTGACCTCTGGGGTTACCGGAGCAGCACCGATCTGGAATGAGATTATGAGTTTTGTACTGAAGGACCAAACCGATCTCCCGCCTCGTAAACCGGCAAATGTAGTCGGGCGGCAGGTCTGCTGGAACACCGGTGCAGCAACACAGAACCCTGACGGAAGTGGCGCTTCGTGCCAAACTCGGTTTGAGTACCTCATTCGCGGTACTGAGCCGGTTGCGCTCACCACAAAACGTGAAATGGTCTGGGTGACGAAGGACAGCGATAAACTGGCACGCGAGGGTGATCCCAACACCGAGTTGAAGGAAAAAACCATAATGTCCGATGCATACTCGAGATACTGCGTTGACTGCGCAGGAGATCAACCACAAACAACGCCAACACCATAATATGACGACACCCGCAGAACAAGCATTGCGTACCATCGCACCGCTCGCAGACAGTCCCTCACGGAGAGCAGCCTTCAATGAACTCGAGGGAACTACAAGACGCATCAGAGAGGAGATGAGACGTCTGAACCCTGAGTTCAGACCTACCGATCTTCACCGGCATCGACTCAGTCACCCAGTACTGCAGGCGCGAATCTCGGATGGAGAGTCTCTCTCACGGCTTGGTGGCGAACCACTCGCGAAGGACATGAAGGAGCTACCAGCATACATCAAAACGCTCGGATTCCCTGGCTTTGATATAGTCGGCTGGCCAGCAACACTCGGTCAACTCTATGCAGTTACCCTTACCCAGGCGGATGAGGATCAGCTCCCCCTCGCCTATGGAATACAGGAAAAAGGGTTAGAACGAATCGAGCGATCGCTGGTACCGCTGTTTCAGCGGAACCTGAACGACCCTCAGTTCCAGGAAGATACGATTGCGATACAGGAATTTCTTGCCGTTCTTCAAGAACGACGGATCCCTCCGTTCGTTGTGATTGGGGGTCTGGGGATAGTCACCGGTGGCGACTTATCTCAAATTCCCTTCGGGGAGTTACCTAAATTGGTCCGCTCGGGTATGAATAATACCGCCTCTGATGTGAGAACGAACTCAATCACACTCTCGGAGCATGAACAAAATGAAGCACTCCTCCAATCATGGATTGGCTCGTTGCAGAAACTCCATTCAGACCTACAAAATAACCTCTAAAGATCGAAAAACGTCTTTGCGCGAACCACATCCGGAAGATGATCTTGCAGCCAGCGCACATGATTTTGCGTTAGCTCGTAGCCTTGAGTTCGGAATACCGTTAATGAGGTTTGAGGAAGTGCCAGGAAGGTTTCAAATCGAGCGATCCCGGACATCAACTCCTGAATGTGTACCGGAACGGTGAATTCTTGATCCGGATTACTCCTCACAAGATCTATGTACTCTTCCATCATTTCGCTCGTATATCGTGGCTTGTGGAGATTTCGACCTATGGAAAAAATCACACCCGGATGATCGCCCGCAGCATCGACGAGATCCTGTGGGCTCATCTGATAGCCATCGTTCCCAAATATACCAGCATTCAGCATGAACGGGTCTTCAGGAACCAATCGCATTACCTCATGGATCGAGCCGTCATCCTTGCAGTCGTATTTGATCGCCTTCGGGGTTACGGAGAAGGCAAGTCGTCGATGAAGAAAGGCAGGATCAGCATCGCTTCGATCGCCTTTGTCATGACCGATGTACAGGCCACGCTCGTCATCATACCGAAAGTCAAGCTCAACGAACTTGATTTCAGGAGAGTCAAAAAAATGATCGAGTTTTGCCCGAGAGTTCGCCCGGTGTACCCATCGAACGTCACATGGACGGTCCACCTCAAGAAAGTCGAGCATCGACCTCATTCGTTGTCCGTAAACAACATCGACCTGAGTTGGCGATTCGAGGAATCCATGTAACGAGTCTGTATCTGCGGCAACGATACCGGTCCCACTTTCTGAGAGCAACGCTCCTCCAAAAAGTGACGCCGCAGCTATGTTTGCACGGTGAAGAAACTCACGTCGAGACAGCACCGCTTCAACCCTCATTCACGGATTATAGCAATCTTTAACCCGAAGGACAGAGTGAATGGGGATAAATGTCAGTATAAACAAGCAGGAAGGTGAAGACTTTGTAGCTCGCCGCAGAGTCGAACTGCGAATGAACGCTTATGAAACGTCCGTTATAACCGTTTAACTAGCGAGCCGGTAATATCCTATTATACTAAATACTTGATCCTATATACTTGATCTATGGATCTCTCTATCATTCTGGTTTCGTTTAATACCTCTCAGGTAACTGCTGAGTGTATCGAGTCGATCATCGCCTCGCTTTCTCATAGCGCGATACGGTATGAAATCGTGGTGCTTGATAATAACTCGTCCGATGACAGCGTTGCACGACTGAACATCCTCTCAAAAAAGTACAAGCAGCTTCGCATCATTGAGCATCATGAGAATATCGGATTTGGACGTGGAAATAACAAAGCAGTAGCCCAGGCGCGCGGAACATATATCCTCCTTCTCAATACCGACACCGTTGTACTCAATACAGCAATTGAAAAACTCTATACTCATGCAGTTCAGCATCCAGATCATCATTTTGTTGGCGGAAAATTACTGAACAAAGATCAATCGCCTCAACCGTCATGTGGTCCGTATTACAGTCTTCCCGTTATTTTTGCAGCGCTCTTTCTCCGCGGAGACTACTGGAGTCTGTCACGGTTTTCTCCAACAAAAATAGAGCGAGTCGACTGGATGTCAGGCGCCTGCATCCTCACAAAAAAAAGCACATTCGAGCATCTTGGCGGGTTTGATGAAGATATCTTTATGTATATGGAGGAGGTCGACCTCCTGCATCGAGCAAAGAAACATAAACGATATGCATATGTTCTCCCGGAAGCCAGGTTTATTCACTATGGATCGTTATCGTCAGGTAATAAGAAATTTCCGATTTTACAGGTGTATAAAGGCTTCATCTATCTGTATAAGAAACACCACTCCGCCCTTGCGCAACGCTGCCTTGGGTTTATGCTACAATTAAAGGCAGATATCGCCATTCTCATCGGGCGAAGCACCGGAAACACCTATTTAACACAAACGTATGGCGAAGCAAAAAAACTCATCACCTTCTAAGAAACGTGGCTTCTGGGGATGGATCGACGCAAACCTCCTTCACTGGACCTTTATGCTCTTTATTGCGGGAGTTGCCCTTGTGCCAAAGTTCCCGATTCAGCATGTTGAATATACCTATATCAAGATCCGAGTCGACGATGTACTACCAGCGGTGATGGTCGGCCTCTTTTTGATACAGTGGCTTCGGAAAAAAATCACCCTGAACACCGCTCTCCTGGTTCCGATTGTTCTGTTCTGGATCTCGGTCTTTGCGTCATTTCTCTACGCATACTACGTCCAGCTCACTATTCCGATTTTCAACATCGGCCTCTTACACAGCCTGAGACGCGTAGAGTATCTATCGGTGTTCTTTCTTGGAAGCTCTCTCGTAACGAGTGAGAAACGCTTCAAGCAGTATCTCGGCGTCTATGTACTGTCATTTTTTGTCGTCTCACTCTATGGAGTCGTGCAGAAATTTGGGATTCTTCCATCGATTCAGACCATGAATCCTGCCTATGTTGATGGCCGTCTCCTCTGGCTCAACTCAGATGATCGTATTAACTCAACCTTCGGTGGTCATTTTGACCTCGCTGCATATATCACCTTCACGATCCCAATCATTCTCGGACTGTACTACCAAAAACTGAAAAAATGGTACCTTGTAGCCTTCTTCACCGCGCTGGTGGCTCTCCTCTACACCGCAGCTCGTTCTTCCTTTGTCGCGTATATGGCATCGGTTACCTTCATGCTTCTGCGAATGAAAAAGTTCGCGTTCTATGCGGTCGTGCTTGTCGTAACAGGGGGACTGCTTCTGGTAACCGGCGATATGACAAAGCGTCTCCTTCAGACATTTCAAGTAAAGACCGTCTATACAAATCCTCTGACCGGAGTTTCACAGATTGGGCAGAAAATTAGCGTTGATAATCTTCCTGCAGGTAGCTACGAAATCAATCTCCCGTTTATCAAGAAAGGGAAGAAAACCTCATCCGACAGCAAGGAACAGCTCGACGCAGCCCGTCAGCTCATTTATGATGATGTAAAGCGATCCGGAAAGACACTTACACCGGACGAGATTGAGGCCCAGGCTCGCGCATTGACACAGTTTATTAAACCGGAGCAGACCTTGTTATGCGATATCTCATGCGCCACTCGCCTTCAGGTAGAATGGCCTCGAGCGGTGCTTGCATTCAAAAGCAACCCAATTCTTGGACGTGGTCCATCGTCAATTACCGAGGCAACTGACAACGACTTTCTTCGATGGCTGGGCGAACTTGGCCTTCTCGGAACATCGCTGTTTCTCTTTATCCTGTACCGAGTACATCGGTCTGCACAGACAATTAAAAAGCATGCTCCTGAGATGACAACGGTAGTGTTTGGATTCTTCTGCGGTCTATCCGCACTTCTCATCAATGCGCTGTATATCGACGTTTTCGAGGCGTCCAAAGTAGCATATAACTTTTGGATCGTGTCCGGATTATTTGTAGGACTCGCAACACTCTATGGCGCAAAACAAAAAACATCCAAGTAATGTACTTACGATCCTTCTTGCGGTTGTTGTCTGCACCGTCGGAATCATATTTCGACTCTATAAAGTGACCGAGCCGCTCGCTGATTTTCACTCATGGCGACAGGCAGATACCGCAGCGGTAGCCCGCAACTTCAGTCACCGTGGAGTACAGCTCTTCACGCCAACATACGACGACCTATCGAATATTCAGTCGGGAAAGGAGAATCCGCAAGGGTATCGTATGGTGGAGTTTCCTCTCTACAATGCAGCAATCACCTACCTACACGCAATCACCCCCAACATTCCCCATGAGGTTGACGGGCGAATGATTTCGATTCTATTCAGTACGATAACCATCGCAGTTATCTTCTATCTACTTCGCATGGAGGCTGGAGTCCTCGCTGCATTCGTTGGCTCGGTAACGTTTGCAACAATGCCGTTTTTTGTCTATTTTACTCGTGTGGTGCTTCCGGAGCCGACTGCTCTTGGACTCTCGATGATCGCAGTCCTTGGACTCTATCAGTTCGCACGACAGTCAAGCGCGGTATGGCGATGGGTATGGCTGAGCGCATCTGCCCTCAGCTTCGCCTCGGCACTGCTCATCAAACCGACCGTCATCTTCTTTGCTATCCCGCTGGGATACCTATTCATTCGAGCATATTCTTGGGACGTAATGCGACGGCCATTTATGTATCTGTACTGGCTCATCGCATTTCTTCCACTTCTCCTCTGGCGACAGTACATCTATCAGTTTCCTGAGGGAATTCCGGTCAGCGACTGGCTCATCACCTCAGTTAATACGGGTGGAGGTGTGCAGCGCATCTTTTTCAAGCCAGCATTCTTCCGATGGATTTTTTATGAACGGATCAATAATCTGATTCTTGGTGGCTTTTTGACAACCTTTTTTGTACTCGGTTCGCTCGTGAGGCCCAAAAAATATCTCTTTCACGCGATGCTACTCGGAACACTTGCCTACCTCTTCACCTTTCAGGGAGGAAATGTGCAGCATGAATACTATCAGACACTGATTCTCCCAACGATAGCTATCATGGTCGGGCTTGGAATGTCCTTTCTCTACCAGCACTCTCGACAGTTTATCTCAGCATCTCTCTTAATTCCGATACTGATCGCGATCTATGGTTTTTCCTGGTTTATCTCCTTCTATACGGTTCACACCTACTACAACACTCCCGGAGATCTTATTCAGATTGCGAAGGTGGTAAAGGATGTCACCGAACCTGATGCCAAGATCGTAACCGATACCCTCGGTGACACTACCCTTCTATACCTCTCGGAGCGAAGGGGAGCTCCTGCGGTGTTCGAAGATCTTCCCAAACTGAAAGCGAAGGGATACCGATACTTCGTGACACAGAAGATGGATGTTGCAGAGACCATCATACAAGAGGGCGTCTTTACTCCGATTGTACGAACCGATAAATTCGTCCTGTTTGAACTGTAACCTACAGCTATGAAGATCTTGATGGTGACACCGTATGTGCCCTATCCGCCTGCCTCTGGTGGCCAGATTCGTACCTTCAATCTCCTCAAGTATCTGAGCAAGAAAAACTACATCGTCCTCGTCGCACTGTACAAGAAGGATTCGGACAAGGCTTACCTTGAAAATTTGAAACAGCACTGCGATGAAGTTTATCTGTGCAAGCGACCAGAGAAGCCATGGCAACTAAAGACAATCTTTAAGTCCATCTTCTCTCGACAGCCGTTTTTGATTGCTCGTAACTTTTCATCCGAAGCACAGGAGCGGATACAAAATCTACTCGAGTATGAACAGTTTGACGTGATCCACAGTGAAACATTCTATGTAATGCCTCACATCCCAAAAACCAAATCGCCGATCATGCTTGTTGAACAGACGATTGAGTTTGAGGTTTATCAACATTTTGTGGACTCACTTCCATTTATCATTCGTCCATTTCTCAACCTCGATATTCTCAAGCTCAAGTACTGGGAAAAGTACTACTGGAGAAGCGCTACGATCATGGCAACGGTTTCAGAGACAGATCGAAAAACAGTAAAGTCCGTAGCTCCGGATCTCGACCCGGTCGTGATTCCAAACGGCGCTGGCGAGGACATGATGATCGATGTACTTCCTCAGAAAAAAGCTCGTACGCTTGAGCTACTCTTTCTCGGGAATTTTTCATGGTTGCAAAATGTGGAGGCGGCAGAGTTCCTCCTCACCAAAATCTATCCTGTACTCCTCAAAACCTTCCCTCATATGCAGCTCACCATCGCCGGTCAGCATGCTGGTAAAATTCGGACCGAGAAGCCGTCTGTATCGGTTGTGGAGATTCCAATCGACGACACCCAGACCGTGATCGATCTGTACAAACGAGCCACCTTGTTTATCTCCCCGATCTTTGGACCGGGTGGAACTCGGCTTAAGGTACTCGCAGCAATGGCCTGTGGGCTCCCAATTATTTCTACAAAAACCGGTGTTTCTGGACTCGATGTAGTTCCCGACCAACACGTTCTTATTGCAAACACCCCCGAAGAATTTGTGAAGCAAATTACACGCGTGATCGAGAATAACGAGCTCTACAATAGCCTCCGTTCAAATGCGCACCACCTGATCAAGAAGAAGTACAGCTGGAAAGCAATAGCGAAGGAGCTAGAGAATACATACAAAAAAATTAAGCCTTAACCTATGCAGATTGCACTCGACATATCGCAGGTCGCGTACGAAGGAACCGGTGTCGCACGATTTACCGCTGGCCTCGTTGATGCGATCTGTTCGTTCGAGGACCGCCATCACTGGACCTTCCTTTTCTCCTCACTACGACGACCGCTTCCATCATCGTTGCGAGAGCGAATTGCGGAACGGAAGTACAGTCTTCTGACCTATCCGCTTCCGCCACGACTACTTTCAGTGCTTTGGAACGACCTCGGGGTACTGAAAACGGAGGCGTTGGTTGGATCTCAAGATTGGTTTATCTCCTCGGACTGGACACAGCCACCATCCCGTGCACGGAAAGCTACAATCGTCCATGATCTCATCTTTCGAGTACACCCAGAGACCGTGACAGACCTCATTCGAACGACTCAGGAGAAACGCCTCAAAAGAGCGGCACGAGAATGTGCGGTGCTCTTTACCGACTCGAGATCGACAAAAGACGATCTCCTTCGTCTCTACCCAGTATCCGACGAGTCGGTCGTGGTGAACTATCCAGGCTTCACATCACTCCCACAGCCTGATAGTGTTCAGAATTCGGAACGGCCGTTTATCCTCACCGTTGGAAAGCGAGAGCCACGCAAAAACCTCGGTACCCTCATTACAGCATTTCGGAATCTTCAGCGAACCGACATTGATCTTGTGATAGTTGGTATGGATGGCTGGGGCGATCACCTCTCCTCGCTCCCGCACAACGTTCATCTCCGTGGGTTCGTCAACGATCAAGAACTTGCTCGGCTCTACGCAACCTGTACATTGTTTGTGTTTCCATCGATCTATGAAGGTTTTGGATATCCTGCACTCGAAGCAATGTCTCTTGGTGCTCCTACAGCGCTTGCCAATACCTCCTCACTCGCAGAGATAGGAGCCGGGACATCGGTCCTGTTTGATCCTCATGACACGGCGGGTATCACTACCGTACTCGAAACCCTTCTTGCAGATCGCGAGCTTCGCTCTGACCTCTCTAAAAAGGGGAAAAAACGTGTGAAGACGTTTACCTGGGAGCGATACCTCAAGACCATGACCGATGAGCTTGAGAAAAGAATATAATATTCTATGATCATTGGAGTCGATGGAAATGAAGCAAATGTGAACAGTCCTGTCGGCGTCTCTGTGTATACTCGAGCCTTGCTCGAGGGCTTTCAAAAACGAGCAGACAGTGAAACGCAGTTTGAAGTGTATCTCAGAACGCAGCCACTTCCCGATCTCCCTCCTGCGACAGAGTATTTTCGGTATGTGATCGTAACGCCATCGCCTCTCTGGAGCCGCATCGGGCTTCCCCTCTACTTTGCTACGCATCGGAAACCGGATGTACTTTTTTGTCCAGCACACTACAGTCCACCATTTCACTCGATTCCGCTTGTTGTTACGATACATGATCTTGCGTATAAGCAATTTCCTGCCGAGTTTAACAAAGACGATCTCTACAAGCTTGAGCGATGGACTGAGCAGAGTATTCAACGAGCAAAAAGCATCATTGCCGTTTCACATCACACAAAGGACGATCTTACGTCATACTATCCTCAGGTTGCTTCAAAAATCACTACGGTTTACAACGGATTTACACCATCTAACACAGCTCGATCGGTAGTTCTGCCGGCTCAGTTCGATGTTGAAAAAAAGAAGTACCTTCTCTGTGTTGCGACCTTTCAACCGAGAAAGAACATCGAAACACTTATTACTGCATTTGAAACATTCCGAGCAACACACCCCGATTTTAAACTCTTACTGATTGGAAAAAAGGGTTGGATGTATGAACGGATATTCAAAACCATAGCACAATCGCCGGCGAACGAAGCCATCATCACCTGGACCGAACCGCTCAGTCGCGCAGAGCTGAACGCGTGCTACCGGAATGCATTTGCAACGGTTCTCCCGTCGCTCTACGAAGGCTTCGGGCTCCCGGTCCTCGAGGCGCTTTCGAACGATGGAGTGGTTGTTGCCTCGAGTGTCTCGAGTCTCCCTGAGGTTGGTGGTGATGCTGCCCTGTACTGTGATCCAAAAGATTCTCAGACCATCGTCGACCAGCTTGAGCGACTCATGGATCCTGTCGTTCGAAGATCACTTGCCGTCCAACGAAAGCAGCAGCTGAAGAAGTTCTCTTGGGATCAATGCGCCGAACAAACGTTACAGATTATTCGATCTGCATCACATGAAAATTAAAATTGTGACGCTCAATATTGAGCATGGTGGAAAGTTACTGGACGCAGCAGTCGCCTTCATCAATCAACAGAATCCTGATATTCTTTTTCTGCAGGAAGCGCAGGAAACGGATCAGATAACCACGAAACTACACTATAAAACTATTACCGAACTCTCGCAGCGCACACAGCTTCCTTACCATGTCTTTTCCCCGTTTTGTGAGTTTGTGTTCGGTGAGGTGCGCGTCTTCCATGGGAATGCACTGTTCTCAAAGTATCCGCTTACATTTCAGGAAACGGTATATTTTGTTGGCTCGTACGAAACGGCAGATTTCTTTGGAGCAGAGGAGCGAAACGACTTCTCCGAGCTCCCTCATGCAATGCAGATTGCTACTGTGCACCTTCCCCATACCTCGATCCAGCTCATCAATGTACATGGCGTATGGGGCACCGACGGCGATGACTCACCGATGCGATTTGAGATGGTCAAAAAAATCGAACGGAGTTTGAGCGGGACCACACCGTCAATCGTCGCAGGAGATTTTAACTTTAAGCCACATACACAGGCTGCAGAACAGCTCCAACAAACACTCCACTCTGTCTTTGGTCAGACGCTCCCATCAACCTTCAATATGAAACGAAAGACCAATCCCGGATACGCTACCGCCGCCGTCGATATGATCTATGTTAGTAAAGAGGTTCCTGTTCTGTCATCGAACTGTCCGGTGATCGAGGTCTCGGACCACCTCCCGCTCGTGTGTGAGCTAGAATTATAACTATGATACAGATCGTTACCGAACCATCCGCACAAACTAACTGGAATAAGAAAGCTGTTCATCCCATGCAGTCCTGGGAGTGGGGCGATGCACGAAAAAAGATGGGAATCGAGGTAGTGCGCGTAGGTGAATATACCGACGATAGACTCGACAATGTGTATCAAATGACCGTCCATCACATCCCAAGAACCAATCTATCCATCGGGTACGTACCTCGATCAATCGCACCTTCATCGTCAGCGATCGACGTTTTTCTCAGACTCGCGAAACAAAAGCAGATGGTTTATATCAAATTTGAACCACTCACCGAAGTTGAACAGCCGAGCCGATTACGGCAGTCGATCTCATCGCTGTTCCCTCGATGGACACAGTGCCTCGATATTACGAAGACCGAGGAAGAACTTCTGAAGAACATGAAGCAGAAAACTCGATATAACATTCGTCTGGCAGAAAAGAAAGGAGTTTCGGTGGAGGAAATGACGGCCGATGCGGGGTTTGAGACCTTCATCAAACTGTACTTTGAAACAACGAAACGGCAGCGGTATGCCGGCCACAACTACCAGTACCACAAGATACTCTTCGATACCTTGAAAGAATCTCAGTCACACATTCTTGTGGCGCGTTATAACTCGGAGCCGGTCGCAGCTTACCATCTCCTTCAGTTCCATGATGCGCTCTATTACATCTATGGAGGATCCTCTGATCGCTATCGCGAGGTCATGGGCGCTAACCTCATCATGTGGGAGGCAGTACGGCTTGGAAAGCGACTCGGGTGCAAAACCTTTGACCTCTGGGGTTCTCTCCCACCAGAGCATGACTCGAAGGATGTCTGGGCAGGCTTTACTCGATTTAAGAGTGGTTATGGAACCGAGTTTGTTCAACGGCCGGGAAGTTACGATCTTGTAAGCAATCACCTACTCTATTACCCTGTCATTATCGCACAGAAGATACGAGATCGATTCCTCGGGGGTTGAGTTAGTTAAGCTCTTTTTTTTCTTCATCTTCCTTCTGCAGGAGTGCAGCGAAGTTCTGTTGAAACGGAGGAAAGACAAGCTCCTTTTCTGGAAAGACGAGCGCAACCTTAATCACCTCATCAAGTTCGTTCACAAATACGAAGTTAAGATCTTTGAGCACATAGCTCGGAATATCCTCGAGATCCTTCTTGTTCTCCTTCGGGAGAATAACGGTCTTGATCTGCGCACGATGAGCTGCGATCACCTTTTCCTTCACACCACCGATCTCAAGGACTCTACCTCTCAAGGTAATCTCACCGGTCATACCGACATCTTTTCGAACCGGTAGCTTTGTTAAGGCAGAGATCAGTGCTGTGGTAATTGCAATGCCTGCAGATGGTCCATCTTTTGGGACTGCTCCTTCAGGTACATGAACATGGACATCGATTTTATGGAAAAAGTCCTTCGGCAACTGGAACATTTCAAATCGAGAACGCACATATGAAAGCGCCGCCTGGCATGACTCTTTCATGACGTCACCGAGCTGACCGGTGAGGGTGAGCTGACCCTTCCCCGGCATGATCGCGACCTCGATAAACAGAATGTCCCCTCCGGCCTGTGTCCAGGCGAGGCCGGTCGAGATTCCTACGGTGTCTCGCTCCTCCAACATCTGGGCTTGGTACTTCGTTGGGCCAAGATATTTTTGTAAATCTGAAGCGCCAACAACCTTCGACTGAATCTTTTTCTCAACGATCTCTCGTGCGATCTTCCTGCAGATCGCCGCAATCTGTCGCTCAAGCTCACGAACTCCAGCTTCTCGCGTATAGGTTCGAATGATTGTCTTGAGTGCGGCATCGGTGATTTTAAGCTCCTCTGCGGTTAAGCTATGCGCCTCGATCTGTTTCTTAATCAGGTACGACTTCGCAATGTTGAACTTCTCATCCTCGGTATACCCAGGGAAATGAATGATCTCGAGTCGATCTCTCAACGCATCCGGGATGGTGTCGAGCATGTTCGCAGTGGTGATGAAAAATACGTCGGATAGATCAAACGGGACTTCCAGATAGTGATCTGAAAATGCATGATTCTGTTCTGGATCGAGGATCTCAAGAAGGGCTGATGATGGATCTCCTCGGTAGTCTCTGCCGATCTTATCGATCTCGTCAAGCATGAAGACCGGATTATTCGTTCCCACCTGCTTCACACCTTGAATGATCCTTCCCGGCATCGCGCCAACATAGGTTCTTCGATGACCTCTGATCTCTGCCTCATCACGAATTCCTCCGAGTGATATTTTGGCAAACTTTCGGCCAAGTGCTCGTGCAATTGATCGGCCAAGTGAGGTCTTTCCAACGCCTGGCGGTCCGGCAAAACAGAGAATAGTAGGTTGATTTTCTTTCTTCGAACCCTTCTTTGCATGGAGTTTCTTGAGCTCGATCACCGCCAGATACTCGAGGATGCGCTCCTTGATTTTCTTGAGACCGTAGTGGTCTTCATTGAGGATCTTCTCGGCCTGTTTGACATCAACGGACTGCGAGGAAGAAACGGTCCATGGCAGTTCGGTAAGCCAGTCAAGGTACGTTCGAACATAGGACGATTCAGGGTTAAACTGCGACATCTGAATGAGGCGCTTAAACTCCTTCACTGCCTTCTCCTCAACCTTTTTAGGCATCTTTGCCTTCTTAATCTTATCTCGTAGTTCTGCAAGTTCTTTATCCTCGCCCTTTCCACCAAGCTCCTCTTCGATGGTCTTCATCTTCTCACGAAGGAACGACTCCTTCATACCTTGCTCAAATTTTTTCTGTGTTTTTGACGAAATATTCTGCTCGATCTCCAAAATTCGAAGTTCACGATTGGTATACTGAACTTCCTTCTTCAGGCGATCTTTGAGGTTGAGCTCTTCCAGTAGCTCTTGACGCTCGTACTCCCGAAGATCAAGCACCATCGCAACCTGATTTGAAAAGTCGCTTGGTGAGGTGACATTAAGAATATTCATGAGGAAGATGAAGTCAATGGTCTTTCCAAAGTTGATTGCCTTTTTAATCTGCGCAGCTATGTGCTTCACCATAGCCTGGATCTCATCGGTCTCATCGATGACATCATAGATACGCTCAACTTCAGCTTCGTAGTAGGGCTCTGTTTGCGTGTATGAACTTACTCGAATTCGCTCAATTCCTCGGACAAGGGCATTGATCTCGCCCTTTTCGCCGTTCACTACATTTTTGATCGTCGCCAGTATACCGATCTCGTAGAGCGCATCGGAGGTGGGATTATCCTCGGAAGAGTTGCGCTGCATGACGAGGACCACATGACGATCCTCGGTGGCAAGTGCTTTATTTATCGCGAGAACGCTCTTCTCACGACCAAAGGTTAGGACATTCTCCGTATTTGGGAAAACGATACCTTCTCGGACCGGTACTAATGGGTAGATTTCTGCCATACAACTATATTAGCAGTATAGATAAGTCAGTGCTAATTGTCAATACTGATTTGCCCAATGATTATTGATCTCGATTATATCGGATCAACTCCTTTAGCGGAACTCCTCCAAGATCTCATGGAGTGAGGTTAGCCGTGGTATGTCGAGCAACGCTTTCCCTGACTGTGAGGCTGGAACCTGCTCGTGGTAGACCGGTGATTCCTTCTTGTAGATAACACCTAACGGGAACTTTTCTTCATCCATCTCAATCGCCTTCATCAGCGCTCCTGAGTAGGAGGAAGGATCATACTCATCACCAAGCTTGTACGCTTTTTTAAGGTAGTACTGATAGGTGTTTACCCCGTTGAAGGTGACGCACGGCTGCAGGATATTCACGATGGAAAGTCCCCTATGACTTATCGCCTTTACGATGGTGTCGGTCACATGTGGGAGATTTCCTGCAAAGGTCTGAGCAACGAAGGTAGCTCCCTGAGAAATGGCAAACGCGAGTGGTGATACCGGTCGCTCAATGATGCCGGTCGGCGTAGATTTTGATTTCGCTCCCTGTAGTGCTGTTGGCGCAACCTGACCAGTTGTGAGTCCGTAGACACCGTTGTCATGAATGATGATGGTGATGTCATGGTTACCTCGGCAGGCGTGGAGGAAGTGATTTCCTCCTTCTCCATAGGTATCTCCGTCTCCCGCGACAACAACAATTGGCATGGCGTGATTCGCTAACTTCCAGCCAATCGCGGTCGGGATCGCTCTTCCATGAAGACCGTGAAATCCATATGCATTGAGAAAATCATTCATATTCCCCGAACAGCCAATTCCAAACACAACGCCGACCGACGAGGGGGTCAGTTCAAGCTTGGTGAATGCCTGCTTTACCGCTCCACCAATGGACCAGTTCCCGCAGCCGGAGCACCAGGTAGGCGTATAGCCTGAGAATAGATCTTGCATCTGCTCTGTCATAGTTGTTGCATGATTTCGGTGACCGTCATTGGCCTTCCATCGTAACGTGTAATAGTTTTTTCAACGGTGATTCCCGCCTGCTCTCTGAGGAGTTGCCCGAACTGAGCCGTCGCGTTCTGCTCAACGAGTACGTAGTTTTTTCCGACCTGGAACAGCTCCTTCATACGAACTGCGTCCATTGGGTAGAGATGCGTCGCGTGAATAACCGCGGTCTTCTTTCGCTGCGAAAGTACATCGAGACAGATACCTTTCATACTACCCCAACAAACTAAAATCGTGTCGGCGGTTTTCAGATCGCCGTATACCGTAGGGAGTGAGAAATGGTTGCGGAGATACTGCTCTTGTTTGCGAGCACGTTTCTGCACCTGCTTGATTCGTTCCTCCGAATCTTCGGTCGTATGACCGTCTTCAAGATGCTCGTACGAATTTGCCTGATAGTAGAATCCTTGAGCTCCTGGGATCAAGCGCTCCGATACTCCATCATCGGTGACGGCATATCGGAGATAGGGGCGCTTTGTTGGAGTTCGAACAAGCTTCCCCCGCTGAATCTGTGTCGAGCTAAACATTCGTTGAACTGCGGCGCTTTCGACGGTGCGATGTGACTCCGAGAGATACATGTCGGACAGCACGATGACCGGCGTCTGATAGATATCAGCTAAATTGAATGCTTCCATCGTCATCTGCACCATCTCGTCCTGATCCCCCGGTGCCAGAACAATCTTTGGGAACTCACCATGCCCACTATGTACTGCGAACATGAGATCTCCCTGTTCTGTCCAGGTGGGCATACCGGTCGCCGGTCCTGGTCGTTGCGACAAAAACACGACGATCGGTGTTTCGGTTATTCCGGCGAGTGAGAGTGCCTCAACCATGAGTGCAAAGCCTCCACCCGATGAACCAACAGCAGCGCGAACGCCTCCGTGAGAAGCTCCGATTGCAGCATTAACTACCGCTATCTCATCTTCTGCGTGCCGGACCGTAATCTGTGCCTTTTCCTGCCAACTCGCGAGACTTGAGAGCACCGAAGATGATGGTGTCATTGGATAGGCACAGTAAAATTTACAGTCAGCCATAACAGCCCCCAGCGAGAAAGCGTCGTTCCCGGACAGTACTAACTTTTCTGAAGCGGTTGTGTTCTTTGCCAGAATGGTGCTTCGTAACTTGGCGTCTGCCTTCATCACAGCGTCGTATCCTTTTTGAGCAAACATCGTATTAAACTCGACCACCTCTGCCCCCTTTCTGACAAACTGCTTTGCGATATTCTCCTTCAGCAGACCGAGATCGCCACCCATCACTGCAAGAGAGGCGCCGAGCGCGATGGTATTTTTCATGATGGACTGTCCCTGACCTTCGGTGAGAATTTGTCGGAACGGGACAGGAATCGCAACTACTCCGCTCTCTGGCTCAAAGTCCTCCGGATCAAAGACCACTACGCCGTTCTTTGAAAGTTTGTGCTTGTGAAGATCGTACGTCTCTTTGTTGAGACAGATGAGAACGTCTATGGTCTCCTTGAGCGACTGCACCGGTTCAGAATCAAAGGTGACTTGATATGCATTGTGCCCACCGCGAATTAACGAAGGATACTCAACATAGTCGAGCACAGAATAGCCGGATCGCGAAGCAATTTTTGAAAACGAAAGACCGGTAGTCATGATCCCGAACCCGGCCTCTCCTCCAACCATCCACTGGTATTTCATCCTATGATCACCGTAGTAATTTCAATGTAATGAGTACCATGATACATGATTTCGTTCGGTGAAACTAGTCGTAACAACAAGGATCTTTGTACCCGCAGTTTGGACAGGTAGCATCTCTGCCGCCTCGCATTCCTTTGATGGTGTGGTGCGCGCACTGGGGGCAAGAACGGAACACATCGAGCTCGAGCTCTGAGGATTGGTCTCGGTGGATTGTTGCAGGGTTATTTTGGTGCGATCTGTTGTCCAGTTTCATTCGCAACTCGAATTGCTAAGACCGGACATCCTTGTGCGGCCTGCGTAATTGCATCAACTGTATCTTTTTCAGGAGTTTCCCCAAACAACACCTTTCCCTCAGCGTCAACGAGAAATGCGTGCGGTGCAAGGGCGGTGCAGGTTCCGGCTCCGATACAGAGCTCTCGATCAATGGTAACGGTAAGATTGTGAATCTTCTTTGTCTGGTGTGCTGGTTGGTCACTCATAATACTATGCGAGCATCCGTTTGAGCGCCTCGAGAGGAAGCAATAAACATTTAATCCTCCCCGGGCTCACCTCGATCCCCACAATCTTCATCATACGATGCTCGTCGATGAGCTGCAACTCCTCTGTTGATTTTCCCTTGCAGTACTCGGTAAACACAGATGCAGACGCAGTTGAGATGGCACACCCTTCACCCTGGAATGATGCGTCCTCAACACGCCCCTTTGTTACCTGGACGAAGAGTGTAATGACGTCACCACAGAGTGGATTTCTCAGCGTAATCTGATGGGAAGCGCTTTTCATGGCACGAAAGTTCTGCGGATGACGGTAGTGTTCAAGCAGCTCCTCGGTGTACAACATCACTCCATTATAGATGAGAATGCGCCGATCAAAGGATAAAAAATTGATTCGAAGAGCTTAGAAAACCAAGAATAGTGTCATCACGAGAATGGTGCTGACGACCATGAGATAGACACCGGTTGAACCTCCTGCGGACGGGAGCGTTGGTTCAGGAGCTGAGGTTGGCGTGGCGGTGTCAGACTGGGCAACCACGGTACCGGTTGGAGTTGGGGTTGGCGTTGCGGTGGGACCAACCGTTGTTGGCGTTGGTGTTGCAGTAGGTCCGGGTGTTGCGGTTGGGGTTGGGGTTGGCGTCTCGGTTGGCGCTTCTGTTGGCGTTGGTGTGGGTGTCGCGGTTGGGGTTGGCTGTTCGGGTGTAATCGTTGCGGAGCATGCTGCTACACCTGTCGCCTCTCCACTTGAGCCACAGTCGTTCACCGCAGCTACGGTACACGAATAGCTATGATTGAGTACCGGGGTAAACGAAACCGAAACAGCGGTTGTCGTGCCCGAGGTGACCACCGTTCCTGTGGTGGTATCGGTAATGGTGTAGGTGTATGAAGTCGCTCTTTTCGTGTCGCCCCAGGAGCAGTTTGCTGTATTTTCGGTACAGCTCTGGGGTTGGTTCAGTTGGCTCGATGCTGAAGCCTCTGGCTCCGGGCTCATCGTTGCTGAGGGGGTTGCCTCAGAAGGTGTTGTTGTGTCGGTTTGTGCCTCCTCCGCTCGCGACCGGGTCGAAAACTGCTGATACAGTACGGTGTAGAGACTCAGTCCAACCGCGATCACAGAAAAGATAATAATCATCACGATTAAGAATCGGTTTGAGTTTCTCTTCTTCTCCGATACCGGTGGGGTCATTAGTTCCGCCATGACTATTTACAGGTTCCACAACTTACCGATACATTCGCTGGCTGCTCAGGTTTCACACATGCGGGTGGGGTTGGCGTAACCTCGACCGGGGGAGTCACGGTTGGGGTTGGCGTAGGCGTGTTCGTCGGTGTGGGAGTAACGGGGGTTGGAGTTGGTGTACTGGTAGGTTTTGGGTCAGGATTTGATGACGTACAGTTTTGAAACGAATAGAAGCCTTCTG
>CAYOIN010000003.1:0-51070 GCA_964404095.1 uncultured Gammaproteobacteria bacterium
TTATTCTCTCAACCGTTGAGCATATCCGTGCAGAGAAGTTCGCTCCGAAAAAAGGACCGTGGTGCAACTACTGCCCATTCAAAATGGTCTGCGAAGCCTGGCAATAAGGAAAAACCGCAATAAACCAAGAAGAATTCCCGCTTCGCGGGACCAAGACCTATTGTTTAGGCACTACCAGAGGTGTGATAAAGACGTTCTCGTTGCCATCATTAGGATTCCAGTAGTTGACACCCAGGCCATAATCGTCATCGAAGTTGCCAACATGCAAAGCGTTCGACCAGACGGTTCGAGTTATAGTTCGTGTGCAATTGTAACCGTAGTCTTTACCAAATAGACGAACCCCAGTTGCATCGTGGTGTGCAAAAACGAGATCTACATAGTCGGGCATTTCTCCAATAACAACCTCTATGTCTTTGATTTCTGCTTCTTGGGTAAGTCTTACTGAGTACGCCCTTATCATCTGCTCCTGTTCTTCGAGAGTTTTCCTGTTTGAGTTGGGGAGGAATAACTGAGCAGGGTCTATGGCAACCTCAGATGATCGTGAAGGCAGAGCTTCAACTTTTCGGTAACTATGAAAATAATCCGACCAAACCGGTCTACCTTCACCAAGCAGTGACCGAATTGATCTTCCGGTTAGTTCGTGGATTACGAATCCTTCATGCGTGAGCGCTTCACGGGCCTCAGAAGTAAAACGTACAACCTCAAGGGGAGTCAACTCATGTGACTGAGGACCTGCAGATTGATGGGGAAGTGGAATATCGGATCCTCGCTCTCGAAGAATTGCCGCAATCCGATCTGCATACCGAGCGTCTTTCGGATCACCAGTTCGTCTCAAGGCGAGTTCGGCTGCGTTCATCGACATAAGACACTATTTTATCATACTATAAGTTACGTTGCAATGCCGTACCCTAGCATGGCCCAACCACTCCCCAACTACCCCCTCTGCTCCCCCTTCCCCTTCACATCGCGTAGGTGTGATGGGAGGCAAAGAGAAATTGTAAAGGAGTCGCAAAAATCACGTTACCATCATTCAAAAGATGGTAACGTGATTGCCGAACACGAATCATTTTCGGTATTATCGAGCTACATGTTTCGAGCTTTGAGCTATAATAGCAACTATGTCTGATCGGATTACGCAGTCGCGCTTTTTTGTACGACTGTTTCACATTATCGTGCCCGTTTTTGCGTGGCTTTTGATTACTCTTCCGGTCTGGCTCTCACCGTTTCACCCCGCGATCGTCGCATACTTCATTCTCTCCTTCAACGTCTACTTCTTTTATAAATCCATTATTACGGTCTATTACGCGGTCCTTTCCTATAAAACAATTGAGTATCATCAGAAAATCCCCTATCGACAGAAGGTTGCAAAGCTCAAAGATGCGCAGCGCCTTCACCACTTTGTGGTCATCCCAAACTATAAAGAACCACTGCATAAACTAGCCGAAACACTGGATCAGCTCGCAAAAAATGACTATCCCTTTACCAAACCCGCGATCGTCCTTGCCTTTGAATCACGTGAGGAAGAGGCCCCGGAGAAGTATCGCGCGATACGGGCGTCGTATGGAAAAATATTCTCCCATATTATCGATACGTACCATACCTTATTGCCGGGAGAGGTAGCGGGGAAGGCGAGCAATCAGTCGTATGCATGCCAACAGGTAGAGAAGTACTGTAATGAGAACGGCATTCCACTCGAATCGGCGCTCATCACCATTGCGGATGCCGACAGCATGTTCCCCAAGAACTACTTCTCATACCTCACCTACGAGTTCATCAAAGATACCGGACGAAAGTATCACTTCTACTGGGCGCCGGTGCTCCTCTACAACAACTTCTGGAAGCTTCCGTTCTTTCTCCGCATGCAGGCAACGCTGTCCTCAATTTTCCGTCTTGCATTTTTATCACAACGAAAGAAGCTTATCCAGATCTCAACCTACACAACGAACCTCTGGCTTCTCAAACAGATTAACTACTGGGACACCGATATCATTCCTGAAGACTGGCATATCTATTTCCAGGCATTTTTTGCGTTTGGGGAAAAGGTGAAAACACTGCCACTGTTTACCATCATTAACGGTGATGCAGTCTACTCTGGTGGCGTCATCAAGACCATCATCAACCGCTATGAACAGGAGAAACGATGGGCATGGGGTGTGAGCGACATCGGTTACGCGCTCACACATAGTTTTAAAAATACCGATATACCCTTTCTCACGAAGATTCGAAAAGTAACCTACCTGATCGAGACTCATCTCCTCTGGCCAACCTCCTTCTTCATTCTTACGGTCAGCGCCTTGATTCCACCATTGGTCAATCCTGTGTTTAAGCGAACGGTTCTCGGGTTTCTCCTTCCCCAGTTCTCCAGTCTCATTCTTACGCTCTCGACCTCATTTCTTCTCGTCTATACCTATCTTGATGTGAAGCTCAGAAAAAAACTCGCTCAAAAAACTCCACTCTACCATCTCCCATTTTTGATTATTCAGTGGTACCTCCTCCCAATTGTCTCATTTGTGCTTTCATCGCTCCCTGCCTTGGATGCACACACCCGGATGATCTTCGGAAAAAAACTCGACTATAAGGTGACAGAAAAAGTTTAGTACACTGATTCTACCGTCGAATTTTTTACCATGCTGAACTTTTTCCTCACCAAGACCCCATTTATATTCTTCACCCAGAGTTTCTGGAGAGACGAAGCATTTACCTTCCTCATGGCGCGGCAGTCCATCGGCGAGATTGTTATGTCGACCGTAAAAGACTTCAGTCCACCGCTGTACTACATTGTTCTCCATTACTGGATGATGATCTTTGGGCAGTCCGAAATCGCACTTCGCTCACTCTCACTCGTTTTTTTCTTTGCAACGATCTACACCGTCGATCATATCCTTTCTGAAGTGCTCCATGTACGAAAGCTTCATCGCATCCTATCGCTTCTTGTCCTGCTTCTGAATCCATTCCTGCTCTACTATGCTGCTGAGGCTCGCATGTATACGATGGCAGCGTTTTTGGTGACACTCTCTTGGTATGCGTTTATGACCGGAAAGCGACGGCTTCACATCGGAGCTGCCGCATGCGCAATCTATACTCACTACTTCACCGTACTCGCCCTCCTTGCACAGTTCATAGCGTATCGAATATTCCATAAATCGTCTGGGTATCGCTCATTTGTAGGTATTGGAATAATGTTTCTCCCTTGGGCGCTTTTCTCACTCATCTTTCATGGATCCTCAGAGAGCGCGTTCTGGATTCCTTCCCCGACCATTTCAACTATTCAGTCGCTTCCGGGAATACTATTTACTGGCTTCGAGCAGTCATTTCATTCCGGATCCGCGTGGCTGAGATACTTTACGCTTACCGGATTTGTGGTAACGGTGTTTGGGCTCTTCTCTGCAATCATGCGGCGTGATCGGACAGCGACACTCCTCCTTCTCTGGACGTGGGTTCCGCCGCTCCTCTTGTTGTTCGTCGCTCTGGTAAAACCATTCTTCCTTCCTCGTTACGTTATTTACTCCACGGTCGGTATTTCATTGCTTGCTGCATATACGTTTCACCGGCTTCCAAAACACGCAGCGACCGCTGCATTTGCGATGCTCCTTTTCATATCGGTTCAGTTTAATCTCGTTCAGGCGACGCAGCGCACGAAGGCAAACCTCCGTGCTACCATTGGGGCGATACAGAAGGAAATGCAACCGGGCGATCTCATCTATGTTGAAAGCGAGCTCGATTTTCACACGGCTCAGTACTACGCAGGTATCGATTCCGTATTCTTATATCGTAAAGATTACCGCGAGCTCCCAGAGTACGTCGGGAAGGTTCTCATTTCTGAAGATCGTGTAACCGCTACGCTTCCTCCATTCCCTCGGAAAGCATACATCCTTCACCCAAATCTCCAGTACGATATTCAGTCGATTCACTGAGCCATTTCAAGAGATGACATGCGGTGCAATTCATGTATAATAGCGTCATGAAATACCTTCTCAAAACCGACAAAGAAATCGCAAACCTCATCAAGCTAGAAGACAAACGTCAAGAGCAAACGCTCATGATGATCCCGTCTGAGAACACTGCATCCTATGCTGTCGAGGAGGCGGTTGGCTCGTCGTTCGGAAATAAATATGCAGAAGGATATCCGACTAGACGATACTATCAAGGCCAGGAGTTTGCGGACAAGCTCGAAGCACTCGTGATCGACCGTGCAAAAAAGCTCTTTAAGGTAAAACATGTAAATGTTCAGGCGTTGTCTGGCTCTCCAGCGAACTTTGCGGTCTACACCGGGCTCCTGAAACCTGGAGCAAAGATCATGGGCCTTTCGTTAAGCTCCGGTGGTCATCTCACCCATGGAGCAAAACGCAATGCAAGTAGCATCTACTTTACCGCGGTGAACTACGATACACGGCCGGATGGAACTATTGACTACGAGGCGGTTCGCAAGCTTGCGAAGAAAGAGAAGCCGGATATCATCGTAGCAGGCACCACTGCCTATGCACGAATTTTGAACTGGAAAAAGTTTGCAGAAATCGCAGATGAGGTCGGTGCACTATTGCTTGCAGATATGTCGCACATTGCCGGACTCGTCGCTGCGGGCGTCTATCCATCTCCGGTTCCTCACGTCCATATCGTAACAACCACAACACACAAAACGCTTCGTGGACCTCGTGGAGCGCTCATCATGGTTACGGCCAAAGGTCTCAAAAAGGATCCAGACCTCGGTTCGAAGATCGATAAGGCGATCATCCCCGGCATCCAAGGAGGACCACACTTGAATACCATCGCAGGAATCGGAGTCGCCCTAAAAGAGGCGTCGGCGAAGTCATTTATTCCGTACGCAAAACAGATTGTCAAAAATGCTGCTACGCTCGCCACCGAACTCAAGAAGTACGATTTTACGCTCGTCACCGGCGGAACCGACTCACACCTCCTCTTGATCGACTGCAGGAACAAGGGTCTGCTCGGTAACACCGTCGCCGAAGCCTGTGAGGCAGTGAATATTGTTCTCAATCGAAATGGCGTACCGTTTGATCCAAATCCACCGTTTTATCCATCGGGAATTCGACTCGGCACACCCGGTGTTACATCGCGTCGCATGAAAGAGAAAGAGATGAAGGTTATTGCAGCTTGCATAAACGAGACCGTGAACCTCGTCTCAGAAACAAAGAAAAAACTGAAGATTACCGACGAACAAGAACGTAAAACCGAGATCCGGGCAATGCTCATCAAGAAGACAACCGGTCTCTTGGCAATTCGCAAACGGATTGGCGCGCTCTGTGCATCGTTTCCGCTGCGAAAAAACTATTCAGTATGATCTATTTGCTCATCGCTGCAAATATTCTCATGATTGTGACCTTCGCATTTTCTTTTCGGACGCTTCCACCGATGATTCCGCTCTTCTACTCAAAACCAGAGGGTGAGCTACAACTCGGTGCATGGTGGCTCATTACGATCCTTCCCCTGTGTATGAATCTCCTCTATGCGATCAATGTAAAACTTACCCGAAAACTCTTTTCGGAGTCAGACTTCGCCAACAAAATTATTCTGTATGCGAACCTTGCGATCATCATTATCTTCACAGCGCTCTGTATTAAAATAGTATCATTGGTTTCATGATCCCGTTACTTGCGCTCATCCTTTCCGCTGCGCTCGCATACTGCTTTACCATACCAACGATTTGGCTTGCAAAAAAGCTCAATCTCGTCACAAATAAAAAGACTCGTTTTCACCCAGCACATACGCATACCGGGATTATTCCACGTGCAGGTGGTGTCCCGATCTTCCTCGCATTTCTGTTCACCTCGCTCCTCTTTCTTCCGTCCGAGAAAATTGTTATCGGAATGATTCTTGCCAGCTTTTTACACATCCTCATCGGACTGTACGATGACTACATTGACAGCTCGCCGTATGCGCGATTTCTTGGCAACTTTCTGGTTGCCGGTCTTGTTGTCGCAGCGGGACTAGGTATTCCATACCTAACCAATCCATTCGGTGGCGTTATTCGATTCGATTCGATCATCTGGACCGTTCAGTTCTTTGGACCACATAGTTTGATGGTTGTTGGCGACACGCTTGCGGTACTGTGGCTTGTCTGGACCACGAATATGGTGAACTGGAGCAAGGGTGTCGACGGGCAACTTCCGGGATTTGTAGCAATCGCGGGCATCTTCCTTGGACTCCTCTCACAGCGATTTGTAGCACATGATATTCACGCGCAAACCGTGATGATCCTCTCCTTCATTATGGCAGGAGCATACCTCGGATTCCTCCCCTTCAACTTCTACCCGCAGCAGATCATGCCAGGGTATGGCGGTGGAGGACTTGCCGGGCTTTGGCTTGGAATCCTCGCGATCCTCTCCTTTGGCAAAATAGGTACCGCAGTTCTCATTCTTGCTATTCCCACTACCGACGCGGTCTACAGCATCATTCGCCGAATCCGAAACAAACAGTCACCGTTCCGGGCAGACTGGGGTCACTTCCATCATCGCCTTCTCGAACTGGGCTGGGGGCGACGAAGAATTGCAATCTTTTACTGGGCGGTGTCGGCGGTACTCGGAGTGGCAAGTTTATTTCTGCAGGGAATTGAGAAGGTACTTGCATTCATTACCGTAAGTATCGCGCTTCTCGCCTTTATCATGATCATCGATAAGCTGAAAATCAAGAAGTTCGATAATCGCTACCACTAACCGTTCCTATTATTCAGCACGAATAAGGCAGGAAATGACGTATGAAGTACATTATTAAAACCTTTGGGTGTCAACAAAACCACGCCGACTCTGAGCGAATCGAACAGTCGTTCGCAGCCAGAGGCATTACTCCTGCTCATTCATATGAGGAAGCGAACTACGTCATCATTAACACCTGCATGATCCGGGAGTCTGCGGAGAACCGCGTGTACGGACTCGTCAACAATCTCGGACTTCTAAAAACAGAGAAGGAACGGCACAATGAATTTTTTAAGATTATTGTGACCGGTTGTATGGTTGGTATGGCACTGCGTGATGGTACCGGTGTCTTCCTGAAAAAAATCCGGGAGGCGATGCCTGCTGCAGATGAGTTTCTTCCGGTAGAAGAGATCGGATTTGATATCGAGCCGGTTCGCCAAAGTGCCCAGCATGCATGGGTTCCGATCGCAAATGGGTGCAACAACTTCTGCACCTTCTGCGTGGTTCCGTTTACTCGAGGTCGCGAGATCAGTCGTCCATTTCACGAGATAATTCACGAATGTGAACAGCTAAAAAAGAAGGGGTTTACCTCGGTGACACTGCTTGGTCAGAATGTGAACTCATACGGTTCTGATCTTCTTCTTGGGGAGTCGAACATTCAGACTCAACGAGACCTGGAAAAGACCTACTTTAGCGATTCGAAAACGCTCACCAATCCTCGGGTGAAGATTTCGTTCAAGCTCAACGGAAAGGCGATCGAGCCAATCTACGTAAAGCACCTCGGTCGTTTTCGGATTCCCACACTGTTTCCCTACCTTCTTGAGGCCGTTGCGCGCCTCGGTTTTGAGAAGGTTGATTTCTACTCCTCAAACCCTTGGGACTTCTCTGATGAGCTAATCGATGTTATTGCACGAAATAAAAACATCACCCGCGATCTTCATATCCCGGTGCAGTCGGGAGATACTGAAGTGCTCAAACGGATGAATCGTTGGTACTCATCAGAGGATTATCGCGCGCTCGTAGGGAAGATAAAGTCTAAGATTCCAGAGGTTCGCATTGGAACAGATATTATTGTCGGTTTCCCCGGTGAGACCGATGCTGAGTTTGAGAATACCGTACGACTTGCCAAGGACATAGGATTTTCCAAAGCTTACCTCGCGATGTACTCTCAGCGACCGCTCACGTCTGCGACCAAGCTCATGAAGGACTCGGTTCCTCACCCGATAAAGAAAAAGCGCTGGAAGGTACTCGAGGAACTCATCAATCTTCCAAATCTCTCGGCAGCATCGGCTCGGAGCTGAGTCATTGAGGTCGGGAGAAAATACGCTATAATCTTTGTATGAAACTGCTAGTTACCGGTGGCGCCGGATTCATTGGATCGAACTTTGTTCAGTACTGGCTGAAGAATCACCCAAGCGATCAGATCATCAATGTAGATAAGCTAACCTACGCAGGAAACCTTGAGAATCTTGAGACCGTCCGAACAAATTCAAACTACTCCTTCGTACATGCGGATATCTGCGATGTGGAGGCGGTCGATCAAGCGATGCGAGGTGTAGACGTTGTCGTTCACTTTGCTGCTGAATCTCACGTCGATCGATCCATTCAGGACTCGGATCCATTCGTACAGACAAATGTGGTCGGCACGCAGGTTCTCCTGAAATCTGCACTTAATCATACAGTGAAACGATTTCACCACATCTCAACCGATGAGGTTTTCGGTTCGCTCGAGCTTAACTCATCGACCAAATTTAATGAACAGACTCCCTACGATCCTCGAAGTCCATACTCTGCGTCAAAAGCGGCGTCAGACCACCTCGTCCGTGCGTTTTATCACACCTACGGACTCCCAATCACCATCTCGAACTGCTCGAACAACTTTGGACCATACCATTTTCCTGAGAAACTCATACCTCTTGCGATCACCAATCTTATGGAGGGTAAAAAGGTGCCGATCTACGGTGATGGCCGCTATGTTAGAGACTGGCTATTCGTGGAAGACCACTGTGAAGCGATCGATGCGATCCTTCAAAAAGGAACGGTTGGAGAGACGTACTGTATTGGGAGCATGACGCAGGATGTACCAAATATTGAGATTGTGAAAAAAATATGTTCATTCATGGACAAAGATTTTGAGAGCGCTACAGAGCATGTTGCGGATCGTCCCGGTCATGACCGCCGATATGCAATTGATTTCTCAAAAATTCAGCGTGAGCTAGGATGGTCTCCGAAACATGGTTTTGACGATGCTCTCCGAGCCACGATTGAATGGTATCGCATCCATGAAACTTGGTGGAAGCATATCAAATCTGGTGAGTATAAAGACTACTATCAACAACAGTACCAGCACTAAGTTTTGACACTTGAATGAACATTGCAATCACCGGTCCGGCAGGGTTAGTAGGGTCACGTATCATTGAGCTGCTTGGCGACAAACACTCCTTTCTTCCACTCGGTCATTTAGACGTCGATGTCACTTCCAAAGAATCGGTCGAAACTGCACTCCGCGGGCTCGACTACGATCTCCTCCTTCATCTCGCTGCTTACACGAATGTCGATAAGGCTGAAATCGAACCCGATCAAGCACATCTCCTCAATGTAACCGCAACCAAACATGTATTCGATGCAACGCAGTCAATGAACAAGAAGTTCGTCTACATCTCAACCGATTTCGTATTCTCAGGAAACGAGGATGTTTATGATGAACAAAGTACTCCAAACCCGATTGGCATGTATGGAAAAACAAAGTATCTTGGAGAGCAGATCGTAAAGGATCGCGCAATGATCGTACGAATCTCATATCCATATCGTGGCGTGTATGAAAAGCGATCAGATTTTTATCGAACCATTCGATCACTACTGAGTTCCGGAAAATCGATCGGGGGTATTACCGACTCTATCATCACCCCAACATTCATTGACGATATCGCCCACTCGCTCGATTATCTAATGACACACTTCTCGCCCGAGGTCTACCATGTCGTCGGAGGCGACTCGATGAGTCCGTATGATGCGTTTCGCACCATTGCGGACACCGCAGGTCTATCACACGATCTCATTCGGCGGATTACCTACGACGAGTTCTTCTCAGGAAAGGCGCAGAGACCACGCAATGGTAAAACAATCTCTACCAAAAACACCTTTCACCCAATGAAGACATTTCGTGAGGGTCTCGTTGAAATAGAAGGTTCGGTAAAGTAATATTAATACTTATTCAATCGAATAACAGACTATGACAATTACCATTGTTGGACACGGCTATGTAGGACTCGTGAGCGCTTGCGTCTTCGCAGACTTTGGAAATAAGGTCTGGGTGATCGGACACACTCCCGAAAAACTTGAACGACTGAAGAACGGCGATCCGATCATCTATGAGCCTGGTCTCGCCGAGATGCTGCAAAAGAATATCAAGGCAGGAAGACTCCATTTTACCGACTCCTACGATCCTGCAATTCAAGAGTCATCGGTTGTATTCATTACCGTCGGCACCCCACCAAAAAAGGATGGGAGCGCAGATCTCTCGGCAGTGTTCCAGGTTGCAGAGAAGATAGCCGGCCATCTCGGAGATCACTTTACCGTTGTTTCGTGCAAGAGTACGGTACCGGTTGGAACGAATCTAGAGGTAGAAAAAATACTCAACAAACACAAGCCAAAAAAAGCATCGATCGCGGTGGCCTCCTGTCCTGAGTTTCTTCGTGAGGGATCTGCTCTCACCGACACGCTCGAGCCGGATCGAGTTGTTATCGGGTCCAATAGCGAACAGGCAGTAGAGGTTATGTTGGAACTCCATGCACCATTCCCTGGAAAGCGAGTTGTCACCAATCTTCCCTCAGCAGAGATGATTAAGTATGCATCGAACTCCGTGCTCGCAACAAAGATCTCGTTCGCAAATCTCATTTCTTTTTTCTGCGAAAAGACCGGAGCGGACTCGGAAATGGTCCTCGAAGCTGTGGGTATGGATAAGCGAATCGGGAGAGTCTTCATGTATGCGGGTGCGGGTTACGGTGGATCCTGCTTTCCAAAGGATGTTCAGGCACTGACCGACACCGGGAAGAAACTCGGTATCGACGTAACGCTCCTTGAATCGGTAGAGAATATTAATCAAAAGGCTCGAGAGCTGTTTGTCGAAAAAGTACGAACTCATGTGAAAGGAAAGACGGTTGCGCTCTGGGGTATTGCTTTCAAGCCAGACACCGATGATATTCGGTTTGCTCCGTCGGTGTACGCAGTACAGGAACTCCTCAAAGACGGGATGACCGTTCGCGCATATGATCAAGAAGCCATGGGGAACATTCGCAAGATCATCTCGGATGAACGACTTATTCTTGTCGATAATCCGTATGATGCACTGCAGGACGCAGATGCTCTACTCATACTCACCGAGTGGAACGAGTTTAAGCAAGCTGATCTCGAGAGGGTAAAATCACTTCTGAAAAAACCAATCATCATCGATGGTCGAAACATCTACGATCCAAAAAAAATGGCGAAACTCGGGTTTACCTATTTTGGAGTTGGAAGATCCGCCTGAAAAAGGTATAACGTATAGCAAGGAGCGAGAACGCTTTGTGCCGTTCATTGATAACCGGCTGTGCGCTACAAGCGAATACTATGCGAATACTTGTTACTGGCGGGGGTGGATTCATCGGATCACATCTCTGTCAAGAATTACTACACCAAGGACACTCTGTTATCTGCATTGATAACTTTATCACCGGAACGAAGGCGCACCTTACATCGCTCCTCCAGAACCCCCATTTCGAACTCATTGAACAGGATGTAACAAAGCCATTCGAGGTCGATGGGTCAATTGATCGGCTATACCATCTCGCCTCACCTGCATCACCCAATCACCACAGCCCGATCAGCTATCATGCTCTCGCACTCGAAACGATGATGGTGAATACAGAGGGTACCCATGCGATGCTTGAGCTTGCCGTCAAAAAGAAGGCGCGCTTCCTCTTCGCATCCACATCTGAGATCTATGGTGATCCTCTTGTTAACCCGCAGCCGGAGTCATACCTTGGAAATGTTTCTACGACCGGCCCACGCTCAGTGTACGATGAAGCAAAGCGGTTCGGTGAAACCCTTGTCGCCTACTTTGTGAGGGAGCGTCACCTTGATGCGCGAATTGCACGAATTTTTAATACCTATGGCCCGAATATGCATAAGGATGATCTTCGAATGGTCGCATCGTTTGCCCTGTCTGCTCTACAGAACAAGCCGGTACAGGTGTTTGGGGATGGAAAACAGACACGCTCATTGTGCTATGTAACCGATACCGTACGTGGTTTGATGGCGCTTATGGAGCACGACGGAATCGCGGGCGAGATCTGCAACATTGGCTCCGAGGAAGAACACACGGTAAATGAGTATGCTGAGATGATCGTCAAGATCACCAACTCATCGTCGCGGATTGTACACGACGAAGCGCTCCCCACCGATGATCCGAAGGTTCGGAGAGCGGACATCTCAAAAGCAAAGAGACTCCTTGGATGGACACCATCGGTGTCACTTGAGGAAGGTCTTCGATTAACAGTTGCGTTTGTTCAGACACAGGTATCATTATGAAACATGCCGTGATTGTTATCCCGACCTATAACGAGTCAGAGAATATTGAGTCCCTCATACATGACATTTTCTCGGTGACTAGCACCGTAGCGAACTGGGTAGTTTCTCTCCTCATCGTGGATAGCTCATCGCCAGATGGAACAATGAACGTAGTAAAAAAACTCGAATCAAAATACAAACGACTGAGATCGCTCTCAACAAAAAAAGAGGGTCTCGGCAAGGCATACGTTCATGGCTTTACACATGCGCTCAAGGTAATGAAGGCCGATGTTATCTTTGAGATGGATGCCGACTATTCTCATGATCCAAAAAAACTACCTGAGTTTCTCCAAAAAATTGACGCGGGTGCAGACTTTGTTATTGGGTCACGGTATCGAAAGGGAGGCTCCATTCCATCAGACTGGGGACTTAAGAGAAAGGCGTTCTCGGTTCTTGGAAACATTATTATCCGACTCGGCTTCATGAAGCTCAGTATCACCGACTGGACCTCTGGATATCGAGCAATGAAAGCCTGGGTAGCAGAATCGAGTCTCGACTATATCAGACACCACACCGGTTACGTATTCCAAGTTGCGTTACTGGAAAACGCAATCAAAAGACATGCAGTCATCCGGGAACTGCCAATTCAGTTTATTGACCGCAAGTACGGAGTATCAAAACTGAATTCTGGTCAGTATATTCAAAATACTCTCTGGTACGTCATCGCGCATTCTTCATTTGTAAAGTATGTCATTGTGGGTGGAAGCGGTTTCGTCATTGACTTCGGGCTGTCATATGCGCTCATCGAAAGCAGTGCTCATTTTCCGGTCTGGCTTGCTACCGTAATCAGCGCAGAGATTGCGATCGTATGGAACTTTTTCTGGAATAATACATGGTCATTTGCCCATAAAAAAGTCCCGCACAGGTCGCTCGCGTTTTTCAAAAGTCTCGCTGCTTTCAATGGCGTTGCGATTGGGTCGATTGTGATCCAGGCAACTCTTATTCAGCTATTCGTATCGATGTTCGGAAGATCGCTCTGGTTTGTGTATAAGATCTGTGTCCTGTTGTTCATCATCATTCCATATTCGTACGTTCTGTACAATCGGGTCATCTGGAAGAATAAGAAGTCCGCGTAATACTTGGTGTCGCTCCTACTGAGAGATCTTCTCTGCGAACTCTGCGGTGACCCAGCCTTCCTGCTCCTCATTAAACAGGATCTTATACCAGTTCGGTTGTTCTTCAAGAAGATCGAAGGTCTCGCCTGGATTCACCTTTGCTGATTCTGACGCCTGCACTGAAGGCTCGGATCTAACACGCAACCATCCAGTTGGGGTATCCTTGATTCTGATCTTTGTCTGTTGCGTATCGGGCACGGTCTTACGCTCAGCATCTTTTTTGATTGTGGCGCTCTTCGATGCGGTCTTTGCCGACTGACCATCGATAGCGAGCTTCACGGTTGTTGCGGTACGGTAGCCAGGCTCGACATGGAGCTTGAAGGTTCGCCGGAGAAAACCAGGGAGGTAGACCATAACCTCATGAGTTCCCTTTGGTACATCGCTCAGCAGCAACGGCGCCACACCCTTCTCGTCAAGATCGAGGTAGGCAAGCGCGCCGGCAGGATCGGTGTTGATGAAGATCTCTCCGACATCGGTTCGTGATGGTTTACGTTCCATCTTCGTCACCGTCGATATCTCGCCCGCCGTTGTAATATCTGAGCTTCCGAGTGCTCGCCCGACATAGGTCACCGCATTGTTATACACACGCACCTTTCCTTGCCATGAAGCAGACTGTGACGCTTCTTTATCAGGAATAAGCTTAATTGTGTACTCTCCAACCTTCAATGTTTGACGGTGTGGCGTTGTCCCAACCTGTATCTGATCAATAAACACCGTTGCCTTCGGCGTCGATAGAACGGTAAGTTCACCCAGATCTGCCTGCGATCCAAAGAAGAGAAATTTCACCATGAGATATATACCAAACAAAACGACCATCACGGTCATGAGTACCAGCTTCCCTTTCATGGAGGTTTTGCGCATACTTAATTATATGGTAATCTGTAGGAGTGTACCATAAAAGCGACCACCGATTGAACAAACAGATTCAGGACCTTCAGAGGATTAATATAAATATTTCGTTACGGACCATCATCCTATACTCAGCGCTCTACCTGTTAGTACTTCCCTTTGTTGTACTCATTGCTGAGTGGTATAACGCAAATCTCATACTCTACCTCTATCTGATCCCGTTGCTCCCTGTGAGTGCAGTTACTTATCTCCTGTTCACCGGAAAGATATCTTTTCTGATCAAGATTCTCCATCGCCTCACGGTTCGACGTTCATAGGAAGGAGAGTTTGGTTATTACTTCAGCTTATCTCCCTTCTTCCAAAGATAACGAGCGAGTGCGAAAAGTACGCTTACAATGGCTACCCATGTGACGAGGGCCATTACTGCGTGAAATGAACCATACTGAGATCCTCGTTCTTGCCAGTACATGTTGTAGCCGTAGCCAGGTCGCTGTGCCATCATGTTGTATGCAGAAAACATCATCATTCTATTTCACCTCGCTTTCAAATAAAGAACCGTGAACTATCAAAGACCCTCCAATGAAGGAGTGCCACGATCGCTCAAAAAATCATAGCAAAGCGTCGACTATTGTCAACAGCGCCAGAAGATGAATTATCTTTGACAACGCGAAGGTAATGGGCTACAATCCTGGTATGGAAAATCAGGGATTTATGACCGATCAAAGCCCCATTCAGTCATATCCAACAGTAGAATCAAAAAAACGTGGCAACGGTAGCAAGCTTTGGATACTGGTTGTTGTGGTTGCGCTCGCTGTGGTCGGTTTTGTGATGTTCCGCCCACAAGAAAAACCTCAAGAAAAGCAGGTCGCCATCGACACCGTCCCAACTCAGGTCGTTGAGCAGATCACGGTCACCGAAACTCCGGAAACATCCATAACCCCTTCACCAACCGAAAAAGCAGCTGCGAAAAAATCCGAGGGCCCATCGATTCAGGTCCAGAATGGAAGCGGTGAAGAGGGCGTTGCAGGAAAGATGAAAACGGCACTCGAAGATCTGGGATATGATAAGGTAGAGACAGCAAATGCAGATAACTTTGATTATAAAAACGTTACCATCAAGGCAAAAGACTCTGCCTCTGCAGAGGCTACAAAAATGAAATCTCTCTTAAAAGACTATACCGTCGAGGAAGAGATTGCCACGCTCAGCGATGACTCTGAGTTCGACATACTCGTCATCGTCGGTAAATAAATCTTCGATCCTCTTGGTCCAGTGAATGGTCTCACTCCGTTACTCTGATGAAAACCAGGTGTAGTACAACACAGGGATAAAAAAGAGCTTGAGCGCTCCTGAAAAAAGAAGTCCCGATATGATGGCGCCGCCTAAGCCTCTCCAAAATGGGTCAGCGATGGTGATTGGAACCAACCCTAATATCGTTGCGAGCGATGTAAGGAGCACCGGCTCGAGTCGATTTGCAGCAGCATCAGCAATGGCGTCGCGCAGTTCAAGGCCATGTGCTCGATTTTCATTTATTTTTTCGATCACCACAATAACATGTGTCACAACGATACCGAACAACGCAAGGATACCAATCAAGGCGGCAAATGAGAGAGGTGTACGAGTGAGGGCAAAAATATACAGGACACCGGCGATAGATATCGGAATGATTAACATCGCCATCAGCGCCTGACGAAACGATCCGAACTCGATAACCATCGTGATAACAATTAATAAAAATGCCAACATCATTGCCTGCAAAATCGACTGGACTGACTTCTCATTCTCTTCATTCACTCCGCCGGTTGCCCATTCATATCCTTGGGGAAGCTTGAGCGAACGAGTATAAGCAAGAAGTTCAGTATTTTTTTCTGGTATGTTCACACCCTGCTGAACGCCTGCCAAAACAGAGATCGTTCGCTTCTCATCTTCGCGTGTTATGATTGTAGGATTCGTCTCAAGCTTGAAGCTACCAAGAGATGCGAGCGGAACAGCTCCTCCCGATCGAAGTGGTACCTCGATTGAACCAAGATCACTCAACGGTTTTTGGTCGTAGACACTTGTTCTGAACGTGATATCTTTCTCCTCATCGCCGAAGAGCACCGTATCGAGAGTAAATCCGCTGGCATAGGTTCGTAACCATAACCCGAGCTCGCTTACCGATATCCCTGCGTCTGCAAGTCGCGCCTTATCTGGGGTAAAGACAACCTTGCTTGTTCCCTTCTTGATCGAGGTATCGACATTGATGATGCCTTGCTGTTTCCGAAGATACGCAACAACCTTGTCTGCATACTGATTCAGAACACCAAGATCATCACCCTTTAACTTAATTTGGATATCCGCCCCTGCTGGAGGTCCTCCGGTGAGCTCGATCACCGAAAACTTCCCTTTTGTATATCCAGAAAACTGGTCTCGCACGATCTGAGCTATATCTCCGGAGGTCAGGGTACGCTCATCTTTATCCGTAAAGTGAAGCGTGTACAGAACTGCGTTTGCGAGTGATTCTCGATCGCCACCAGAAGAAACTGCAGACCCCACTTCGGTTACCATATAGTCGAGCTCCGGCGTGGATCGTAACCGTTCTGCGACTCGAATCGCTTCTACATGAAGGATCTCCGACCGTGTTCCCTGCGGTAACTCAAGGCTTGCATAGGCAAGCTGTGCATCATCTTTCGGGAAGAACTCATTTTTTACAAATCCGAGTGGAACAAGAGCGTATGCAACAAGCGCAAAGGCAGTGATCGCAATAAGGGTTCTCTTTCGCGCCCGGGAAGAATCAAGAATCTTCTCGATCGCCGTACGGTAGGTAGATATCAACGACTCAATATTGATGATGCCATGGTCTGCAATATGACGAACTCCACGATCAAATCGTTTCATGTGATCATTCATGGCAATGGTTTTCTGATATTTCTGCACCAGTTCTTTGCGTATTCGCAGGGATACGAGCAGCGCAAGAACAGCAACAAGCACTACAATGAACTTCACATTATTTTGTGGCAGGAAAAAGAGTAGCGCACCCATAAATCCTATGAGCCCGAGCACCTTCAAGAGCTTCGTAACCCTCGGTGCAAACTGAGGTTTGAGAAACACAATCATCAACGGTATGGTAATGAGCACCGCAATCGTTGTAGACGATAACATGGTAACGGTCACAACAATTGGGATTGATTTAATGAACTCGCCAATAATACCGGTGGCTAATAAAAGTGGTACAAATGCCCAGATCGTGGTGATGGTCGTCGACCAGAGTGGCACAATAAAATCGCGCCATACCATCAAACCTGTTTGATACGGCGTGAACTTCCCGATCTTATAGTATCTCGTCATTGCCGCTACCGAGACGATCGTGTCGTCAATCAACAGTCCAAGCGACAATAGAAATGAGAACATTGTCAGGAAGTTTAGCGTTAAGCCAAACGCATGTATGATCGCAAATGATGCTAAAAAGGTCAGTGGAACGGTAATGGTAGAGATGATCGCCTGTCGTATTCCCAAGAATAAAAGAAGTAACATAAACACAAGGAGGATGGTAGTTTTAAACTCATCAAATAAATCTTGGAACTGCTTCGTGATTTCACTGGCGGTATTGAGAATGGTGTAGATACTAAATCGACCATGATACTGTTGTACTGCCTTCATCACAACCGGTTCGGTCATCTGAAATGCTTTATCGATATTGGCATTTTTCTTTTTGAATACGAAGAACTGGACGGTCCGCTTTGAAGCCTGCTTCTGCGTGCTCAGATATGTGGAGAACTGTCCCGTCTTCGACCGTGTTGATACCGTCGCTACGTCGCCAAGCTTCACGCTCGCCCCCTCGATATCAAGTCTGAGATTACGGATGTCATCGACGGTTTTTATATCTTGATTGATCGTCAGAGAGAAGCTCGAGCGATCAGACGTAACCGTGCCGGCCGGAAATGATTTGGCTGCTGACTGTACGATCTGTGAGATAGCCACTGGATTCAGGTTGAACTCCCGAGCCTTCTTGAGATCAACAGAAACCTCGATCACCTGTTCGTCAAGACCACTCGTCTGCACACGATCGACCTGTGATACATCCTCGATCTTCTTCTGTAACTCGTCGGCAAATCGCATCAGAGACGCTTCGTCCGATTGCGTGGTGATCGCAAAGGTCCAAAACGGCTGATCTTCAAAATCAACCGATCGAACCTGTGGGGTTGTCGAGTCGTCTGGGAGACCGGACACCGTATCCACAATGGTCTGAACATCGGCAACCGCTTCATCCACCGGAACTGATGAAAGAAACTGCAACGCAATCGATGAACTGCTATCGCGAGAAGTTGAGCTCATTGTATCGAGCCCATCTACACTCGCAAGTTTTCGCTCAAGCGGTATCGTTACTAACTGTTCGATGTCGTCAGGACCAGCCCCAGGTAAAGCGGTGTTCACAACAACGATCGGTATCTTTATCTCAGGATTAAGACGTCGAGGAATAGCGAGGAGTGCAGCCACACCAACGACAATGATGGTGAGAATCAACAAGATTGGAAGACGAATGCTTTTAAGATATGCTGCTTGGAGAGACTGGTAGAGTTTTGCATCAAAGACGAGACTTGAGAGATAAGAGGAGCGTTTCTTTGCCATAGTGTAGATTAATTTTTGATCTGAACTCGATCTCCTGCGATAACATTTCGATCGATGATAACTCTGTCACCATCCTTCAGCCCACCGAGGACCTCCACATAGCTGCCGAATACATCGCCAAGTTTAACCGACCGCGATACCACCTGATTCTGCTCAACTACAAACAGATAATTGTCTTCTTTCGTTTGATAGACTGCATCCACCGGAACGTACGGTGCGAGTGCTGAGGCATCTGAGTTACCCAGCGGTATCTCTATCTGAATAAATCCATCCTCTGTGACCTGCGAACGGTAGTCTTCCGGGATATCATAGTAGACAGCGTACAAAAGCCCTTCCACTGCATCCTGAGAAACATGAAATGGATAGAGTGCAATTTTTTCAGCTCCCACCATGACAATGCTTGGCTGTGTGAGCGATACTTTTTTCGCTACATCTGCAGAAACGTATGCAACTGCCGTTACCGGATCAGCCTTGACATCTTCACTGATGCTCATCAGTACGGTACCAGGGTTAACCATCTGACCTACCTTCACATACACCCGATCAACCACGCCGGTAAATGGCGCTGAAGGATACATCGATGCCTCTGCAACCTGTGCAATCTGCAACTGAATGTTCGAGATCTCACGATTGAGGTCCAACGATCTATCTTGAATATCAAGCTGCCGATCTGTTGTGTTCTTCTGCACTTTTGAAAAATCAGTTTCGCCTTGCTGTTTATTGAGTTCATTGGCGAGGTCGTGTTGCTTTTGGATGAGCTCCTTTTGTTGCACGAATACGTCTTCTACATTGTTTCTCTGTACCTGGGCGAGCTTTCGCTGAAGTGCCGCTATGTTGCCACCCTGATAGTTTGAGGATAGAGCAACAAGTGTTTGACCACGATAAATCCGTGAACCCTCGGTTACATACAGTGATTGCACAACGCCTCCGGTAAGCGATGTTATCGTAATGACACCTGACTTACGAATGCGTGCCTGGACCGTAAGTTTTGGTGAGGTTCCAATCTGGTAAATAGTCACCGCCTTTTCACTCGATTGCACCTCTACAGAACGCTGCTTCTGAACTCCGAGAACATTACTCAGGATGATAAGAAAGAGGAGCGCTCCCAGGGCAATAAAAAAACTGAGAAATGGTCTTTTATCAATGCGGGCACCGATGGTCTTGAATAACCGCTTTCCCATCGATTTTCCGGTACGATTAATGGAAGAGATCTGCTTGGATATACGCCTGTACATGAGAGTGGAAGTATACCAAATTTGGAGCCTTGTTTCAACCTAACCTGTACTATTGCTCAAGGCATTTCCAGAGGGTTCGGGATGCAAAAGTGCGATACGGACTCCACTTGCTTATGATAGCGGCGATCTGCTTTTGCGTCGGTTCTTTTTTCATTCCATAAACCTTCATGAGCCCTTTTTTGAGCCCAAGATCCCCATAGGAAAATATATCCTCTCGCTCAAGCGCAAACATGAGAAACATCTCTGCCGACCACGGGCCGATTCCCTTAATCTGAATGAGCGTCATTTTCACCTCTTCATCCGAACGGTTCTGCAGGTGGGTGAGATCTACAACGCCTGAATCGACTTTGCGAGCAAGATCCTTGAGACTCCGAACCTTTGCCCATGAACAACCACTTTCTCTGATCTGTTCGTCCGGTAGCTCGAGAAGCTTTTTTGCAGTGATGTGAGAGTTGTCAAACAGCTTTTGAAATCTCGCGAAGATGGTTGCTGCCGCCTTCCCTGATAGTTGTTGTGAAATAATCGTATCGCAGAGATCGGAAAAGAGCTCTTGTGCAGACTTCTTTTTTTTCTTCGGAGCGTATGTAACAAGGTGGAGGTATTGAGCGAGGATCGGGTCAACCTGAGTGAGGTGCTGAATCGCCTGTTTGCTCATAACCACTGGACGTAGTCGCAGCCTTCAGACGACTTGGTTTCACGATTCCAACGATTTGTTGAACACTTTTTAAGCTTCTTTCCCGCTGCGCTTGTATACAAGACGAGCTTCGAGCCACACTTCGGACATGCCTCATCGGTTTCCTCGGTTGATCCCTTCTGCCATTCTACATAGTCACATCCCGTCGAAGATCGAGTTTCCGGGTTCCACACATTGGTTGAACATCGTTTGAGTTTCTTCCCGGCTCTCGTTGTCGCCATCACAAGCGGACTACCACATTTTGGACACTTTTCATCGATTGTATTTTGATCTTCCATATCAGTCAATAGTACCAACTTCGGACAAAAAGTCAATTCTCTAGTGTAAATCCCAAGAGGATGAGCGCTGACTTGAGCGTTTCTCCAGCGCAGTCTGAGATGAGATATCGCAGAACTTCCGGTGTATTCAGATCATCGTCGAGCCATCGCTCGATAACCTGTAGATCGCCTTTTGCTGGCTCCTGTAGTCGTGCTCGAATCTGTGAATATACCGGTACAAGATCCTTTAGCTCAGACTCTTCAAACTCCCATGGATGACGGTAGTGATGTGAAAGGAGCAACCAACGAATTACATGAGCATCGTACCGCTCGAGGAGATCTTGAACGAGTACAAGATTCCCAAGAGACTTTGACATTTTTTCTCCCTCGAACATTACCATGCCGATATGCATCCATGTTTGAACGAATGGATCTATTCCAGTGGCACACTCTGTCTGCGCTCTCTCGCTCTCATGGTGTGGATACAACAGATCTCTCCCGCCACCGTGGATATCGATTCTGTCTCCGAGATACTTCTTCGACATCGCGGTACACTCAATGTGCCAACCTGGTCTCCCATTCCCCCACGGTGAAGCCCAGTTCGGCTCCTCATCTGCGTGAATCCAGAGAACAAAGTCGAGGGGATTTCGCTTATTGGGATCGTCAGGATCGTTCCCTCGCTCACGTGAGATCATCGACATCTGCGCTTCAGAGTATCGAGATAACTCACCATAAGAACTGAATGTTGAGATATCGAAATAGACGTTGCCGTTTTTTTCATATGCGTGGCCTGACTGTATCAAGCTCTGATTGATTGCGATAATCTCATCAATGACCGATGTTGCGAGTACATAGTGTGTCGTCGGAAGTACGTTGAGGGCACTCATTTGCGTATGAAAGTGGTCGATCCATCGTCGAGCGATTTCTTGCCAGGTCGTTCCTTCATCACGCGCCTGCTTGATCACATCATCACCATCATTGATATCGGTCGCGTTTTGTACATAGGTTACTGCGTAGCCCTTATGCTTGAGGAATCTGAAGAGCACATCAAATGCTACATAGTTAAATGCGTGCCCAAGATGCGTCGCGTTGTTTGGAGTGATACCACACACGTATATTGAGACCTTTGAAGGATTGAGAGGCTTAAATTCACGCTTCTCACGGGAAAAAGAATCGTATAATTGGAGCATAGGAATTAATTATACGATATGAAACGAGTCCTTTGTATTTTCGCTCACCCCGATGATGAAGCCTTCGGGCCATCGGGTACGATACACCTTCTCACCAAAACTCATGAGGTCTATCTCATCTGTGTGACGAATGGGGATGCGGGGATCAACTCCCACAAGACCTCGAAGCTCCCCTTGGGAAAAATTCGTCAGCGAGAACTGAGAGCAGCTTCAAAATTTCTTGGCACCAAACGAGTATACTTCCTCAACTATGCAGACGGCTCACTCAACAATCTTCAGTACCATGAGATTGCGCACAGCATTCAACGCATCGTAAATCGTCTGAAACCGGAAACAATTCTCACATTCGAACATCATGGCGTTTCAGGTCATCTCGATCACGTCGCAGTTTCAATGATCTCAAGCTATGTGTATGAACATTCATCTTGTGTGAAGAAGATTATGTATCACTGCCTCAGCAAAGATCAAACCGATAAAATGGGTCCATACTTTGTATTTCGCCCAGATGGATACGCTCATGACCAGATTAACCACACCGTTGATATAAGTTCTGTTCGCGACATCAAAACCGCTGCGATGCTGTTGCACAAATCTCAATTGCATGACTCGCAGAGAATTTTAAAGCTATTTGGTTCATTTCATAAAGAGTACTTTATTGTTAAAAACAAACGATCGTGATACGATTGCTGTATGCCAAAGGAAGGTAACACCGTGCAAGGAGTCCTCGAAGGTCTTGAACCAGCACAGCCTACCCGAATAGGCGAGGATACAGCCCAGTTTGCCCAAGGTCAGGTTGGTCAGAAGGATCGTTGGCGTCCTGTACGAAAAACCGAGGATCCGCTCACCCGAACCGCAACCGAAGTTCAGGAGCCACCGGAGCGATCTCAGATTGGTCCGGCCACCCACACGGTTCCTAAAGGACGCGAGGTGTGGTGTTTTGACGGAGATCCTGGAAGAGCTCCCTTCGCGACATTTACGACAGATACTCTGCCACTTACCGAAACCGGGCGGAGACGTAAGACGGGACTAAGAGACGGAGGAACAAAGGAATTTCAGGCGCCTGGTGCATTCGAAACGTACCGCGATGGGAAGACATACGATCATCTCCCTGGAACAGTTGTTGCGACGCCACATGCCAAACGACGGAGAGTTGCTCCCGCTCAATCCACACCTCCTCGAGCCTAAGTTTGTTATCATATCTACATGATTCGTGACGAAATTACCTCATTACTTCAATCAGCAGCTCAACAGGCAGGAATAGACGGAGATGTTCAGCTTGCACATCCAGCAGATCCAACACATGGAGATTATTCATCAAGCATAGCGCTCAAGTACGCAAAGGAGCTAAAAATGAATCCGGTAGAGTTGGCGCAAAAAGTTGCCGATGCATTCCCGGAATCAGAGCTCATTGATAGGGTAGAGGTGATAAAGCCTGGCTTCATCAACATTCACCTCTCCCCACTCCAATTAATTAATCAATTGGAGTCGTTCACGCAGGACAACTTCTCGATCTCATCATTTTTTCCTCGACATAATAAAACGGTTATTGTCGAATACTCATCACCGAATATTGCAAAGCCATTCACCGTGGGGCACCTTCGCTCAACAATTATCGGTGATGCTGTAGCGAATCTGCTAGAAGGAACCGGGTATACCGTGAAGCGAGACAATCACGTGGGAGACTGGGGTACTCAGTTCGGCAAGCTGATCGTTGCAATCGAGCGATGGGGAAATCTTGATGAACTATCATCATCTCCACGACCGATCAAGCTGCTCGTCGACCTCTACGTGAAGTTTCATGCAGAAGCTGAGAATGATCCGGCACTCGAAGATCTTGCACGAGAAAAGTTTGCACTGCTTGAGCGTGGGGATCCGAAGGTAAAACAACTCTGGCAACAGTGCGTCGATTGGTCATGGAAGGAGTTCGACGAAATCTATTCCAAACTCGGGATACGATTTACTGAGAATGAAGGGAGAGGCTTTGGCGAATCGTTCTTCGAGTCTCGATTGAATCGTGTCATCGAGCTTATGAAAGATAAGGCTCTCCTAACCGAAAGTGAAGGAGCCCAACTTGTGGCATTTCCTGAGGATAAGTATCCTCCGCTTATGATTGTAAAAAAAGACGGCGCATCTCTCTATGCAACCAGAGATCTCGCAACCGATCTGTTTAGGCTTGAGACCGAGGGTCCGGATGTACGAATTATTAATGAGGTCGGAGCTGAGCAATCTCTCTATTTCCAACAACTCTATGAAGTAGAACGAATGCTCGGTTGGTTCCAAGCAAATCAACGGGTCCATCTCAAACATGGACTCTATCGATTTAAAGATCAGAAGATGTCTACTCGGAAAGGGAATACCATCTGGCTTGAGGATGTGATAGACGAGGCGGTATCGCGAGCAAAAAAGCTCGGGAATGACGATGCGACCTCTCAGTTTGTTGCGATCGCCTCTCTCAAGTGGAACGATCTAAAACATTCACCACAACAAGACGTAATCTTTGATTGGGATCAAGTTCTCAATATGGAAGGTAACTCGGGACCGTATATGCTCTATACCTATGTTCGTGCAAAAAGTATATTGGATAAGGCCGGGGAGTGGGACCCCAAAAAGAGGGGAGTGACCCTTGAAAATTCCGAGGCGGTACTCCTCCGCCATCTTCACAAGTACTGCGAAGTGGTTGAGCAAGCTGCACAACAGTATCTTCCCTCCACAGTCGCTACCTATCTCTATCAACTCGCACAGATCTACAATCTTTTCTACCAGAGCTCCCCTATCTTAAAAGCGGAGGGAGAAAGGAGATCGTTACGTCTTTCGCTGACCGCTGCAGTGGCAAACGTTCTCCGATCTGGTCTTGCACTTCTCGGTATCGAAACCGTTGAAAAAATGTAGCGTATAATGATGCCATGAGTTTTTATATCTGCGCAAATTGTGGATTTGGATCGGCTTCATGGATCGGAAAATGCCCAGACTGCAATGAGTGGAATACGCTGAAAGAACACCGAGATGATGAACCGGATAAGAAATCGAAACGTGAATTAAAGGAGTTCACCGTACAGAAGTTCACTGAGGTAAAGTCCTCAAAAAAGCAACGAAGGTCGACCGGAATTTTTGAGTTTGACCGCGTGCTTGGTGGTGGAATTGTACCTGGTGAAGTTATCCTGCTGACCGGTGAGCCGGGAATTGGTAAGTCTACCCTGCTCCTCCAAGCACTTCGACAACAACAAACAATCTATGTTTCGGGTGAGGAGTCTGCTGAGCAAGTGAAGGATCGTGCCCAACGACTCAAGATCCCCCTCACAAACATTCGGTTCTCGGACGTCCTCCAGATCGAGTCGATCATCAAAGGAATCGGCGAACTTTCAGGCACTATCGATCTGCTTGTCGTTGACTCAATACAAACCGTCTATTCACGCGAAGTTGAGTCTACTGCTGGCACGGTCAATCAACTGAAAGAATCAACACAGAAGCTCGTTCAGTTTGCGAAGCGTTCTGGGGTTCCGGTTATCATTGTAGGCCATGTCACAAAAGATGGAGATATTGCGGGGCCAAAAATGCTCGAGCACCTTGTGGACTGTGTCCTTCTTTTTGAAGGTGAGAAGATCTCGCATCATCGTGTTCTTCGCGCGCAAAAGAATCGGTTTGGCACCGTGGATGAAATCGGAATTTTTGAGATGCAAGAGGCCGGACTGACCGAAGTCGATAACCCACTGGCTTTTCTAGACTCACCGCAGACAGAGATCGTACCAGGAAAAGCGATTGTGGGTGTAGCGGAAGGAAAGCGTCCATTATTCTTCGAAGTTCAGGCATTGACCGTTCCTACCACACTCTCAATTCCACGGCGAGTCGCAAATGGAATCGAGTACAACAAGCTTCTCCTGTTACTCGCGGTTGTTCGAAGACACCTCAACCTTTCATTGGATACCGTTGACATTTACGTCAATATTATCGGTGGGATTCAGATTAAGTCACCAGCCATCGATCTCGGAGTGATCTCTGCAATCGTATCATCGCTGACCAATCAACCGATTCCAAAAAAAGCAGCATTTCTAGGAGAGGTTGGGCTGCTCGGTGAAGTACGTCAGGTATATTTTCAGGATCGAATTATCCAGGAAGCAACGCGATTAAAATTCACCACGATCGTATCACCAAAGACCATAAAGAATGTTAAGGAGCTAAGAAAAATTCTCGCTCCACACGTGTAGTTTTACCATTCGCCCCTTTCACAACAATACCGAGTTGATTCTTGCCGGGTTTGAGAGGAAGATCATACTGGAACTTACCTCGCTCATCCTGATAGACTCTGTTCCCAAGAACAGTAACCTCTGCTTCCCGCTCGGTTACACCGATAACGGTCACGGTATCGATGCGCTTAAACTGTGTCTCGACCGGCTCAAGTATCCGGACAGACGGGGGCATAATGAATCTGAATACTTGGTAACCAAAATAGACAAAGAATATCGCACTTACGATACTCAGCCCAATGACGGTTGATCTGCGTCGATGAGATAAAAACTGACCACTCGATATTTTTCTTCGAAACTGAGACTCATCCTCTCTCCGCTCATAGTCTCTCCGAAAAAAAGCAATTACTTTAGCCGAGTCAAGTCCGAGAAATGATGCATAGTTTCGAATGATACCGATAATATACACCTTGGAAGAAAACTGCTTCCAGTCATTTCGCTCTATCGCCGATAAGAATGTCGACCGAATACGAATTTTTTTCTCTACATCAGCAAGAGAAATGTTTTTACGAAGTCGTTCTTTCTGGAGTATTTCGCCTACCGTTAGCATCTGCGTTATTGACTAACGCGCTCGATGTACTGTCCTGTTGCAGCGTTAACCGATACCACGTCTCCTACCTTTACAAAAAGCGGTACCATGACCGTCACACCCGTCTCAAGCACCGCATTCTTCTTTGCTCCCGAAACGGTATCACCCTTCACTGCATCCTCGGTACTGGTGACCGCGAGGTGAACGTTTGCAGGTGGCCGTACTGATATCGGCGTGTCGCCATGCAAAATTACAAAGTACTTATTACCTTCCTTCAAATAATCAACAAACTCCACAGTGGCTAGGGGCACTGCATACTGTTGATATGTGCGTTCGTTCATGAAATAGAGACTTTCAGCATCCTTATACAGATACTGCATCTCTACCGTATCGACTTCTGTGGTCTCAACCATTACCGTTGTTTTAAAATTCAGTTCTAGAGTCTTCCCGTTTGTTACGCTCTTGATGCGGATGCGTATATTCGCTTGTCCTCGACCTTGATAGTTAAAGTCGGTTTTGAGTACCTGCCAGATGTCTTCCTGGTGGTTCATAAAATCTCCCTTTTTGATACTGCCTGCGTCTACTTTCATACCTTATTTTTCAAGTTCCTTTTGCAATTCTTCTAATAGTTTTTTTGCTTTTGCTGAAACCTTTTCTGGAACGCTAATCTTATAAATCACGTAGAGATTCCCTTTCCGCGAACTGTTTGGATACGGCACTCCCTCGTCCTTCAGGCGTACAAGTGTCCCGGACTCAGTTCCTTTCCGTACTTTCAACGTCACCGAGCCGTGAAGTGTTGGGATCTCAACCGTCCCGCCAAGCACTGCCTTTGTATAGGGAAGTGGGTACTCTACATAGAGGTCCTGCCCCTCTCGTTTGAATATTTTATCAGGTTCTACCGCGATCAGGAGGTCAAATTCCTGAAAACGTACCCGATTTCCATCTGCGATTCCTGCTGGTACTTTGACCTTCTTCTTTGTTCCGTCGACCGTAACCTCTTTTTCTATTCCTTCGATCGCCTCGCGAAAACTCAGTTTTAGACTGTAGACTGGGCGGTGTCTTCGCTGCCCACCAAACGGGGACTGAAAGCCGAAAAACTGCTCAAAGATTTCGAATGGATCAGAGAAACCTCCAAACTGTGATGGATCGAATCCTCCGAATGGACTGTCGCCGGACGAATAGGAATAACTAAACGGTCCTTGTTGGTAGTTAAAACCACCTTGGTTGGCCGCTGATCCATAGCCACCTTTTGTATAACCGTCATGACCTACCTGATCATAGATCTGCTTCTTTTTTTCATCGGACAAAACTTCGTAGGCCTTGTTGATCTCTTTAAATTTTTCTGTTGCTTCAGGAGTCTTATTTCGATCTGGGTGCCACTTGAGCGCCAGTTTACGATATGCCGATTTTATCTCGGCTGGGGTTGCTGATTTGGCTACTCCTAAGATTGAATAAAAGTCCATAGTGTTATTATCGATCAATCATTTTACATATTGCACCAAACAAACAAACCCGTGGTAGTCGCGAGCAATCGCGAGATACCCGGGCAGTTTGTGAGACTCGTCCTATTGGCGTCTGTTAGTTAACAACCTCACCTTCTTCAACTTTCTTTTCTTTCCCCTCTTCGTCCTTCGCGTGGTCATCGAGCTTCTCCTCGCCGTCCTGCTTCTTCTCTTCCTGCTGTGCTTGGTTGTAGGCCTGTTGACCAATTTTTTGCATGGCGTCATTCAGGTCCTTGCTCTTGGACTCGAGCTCCTGAACATTGCCGGACTCAAGAACCTCTTTGAGTGCCTTCACCTTTGACTCAACCTCTTCCTTGACATCCGCAGGAAGCTTCTCACCTGCGTCCTTTACCGATTTCTCGGCAACATAGATCAGATTCTCGGCCTTGTTTTTGGCTTCGATCGCATCTTTTGCTTTCTGATCCTCCTCCGCATGCTTCTCTGCATCGGTCTTCATCTTTTCAACCTCCTCACTGGTGAGTCCGGTCGATCCGGTGATTTTGATGCTCTGAGTTTTCCCAGACGCCTTATCCTTTGCCGTCACATGGAGAATGCCATTCGCATCGATGTCAAAGGTTACCTCGACCTGTGGCACACCTCGTGGCGCTGGTGGAATTCCATCAAGAATAAACCGGCCAAGCGATTTATTATCCTTCGCCATTGGTCGCTCACCTTGGAGAATATGGATCTCAACCTGAGTTTGATTATCCGCTGCAGTTGAAAATGTCTCCGACTTGGATGATGGAATGGTTGTATTGCGTGCGATGAGCGGCGTTGTAACTCCACCGAGCGTTTCGACACCGAGAGTGAGCGGTGTCACATCCAAGAGCACCACATCCTTGGTTTCACCGGTGAGAACACCTGCCTGTATCGCAGCTCCAACCGCAACCACCTCATCGGGATTGACCGATTTATTTGGCTCCTTACCAAAGAACTCTTTCACCGCATCATGAATCTTCGGCATGCGAGTCATTCCTCCAACCATAACCACTTCATGAATGTCTTTCACATCAACCTTTGCATCCTTGAGCGCCTCTTTCACCGGACCGAGTGATTTCTGGATCAGACCTTCAACGAGCGACTCAAGTTTTGCTCGAGTCATCTTCATTACCAGGTGGAGTGGCTGACCTTCACGCACCGTGATAAACGGTAGGTTGACCTCTGTCTCAAGTGATGAGGAGAGTTCAATCTTTGCTTTTTCAGCGGCGTCACGGAGCCGTTGAAGTGCCTGAGGATCCTTCCGAAGATCGATACTGTTTTCCTTCTGAAATTCCTCAGCAAGATAGTCGAGGATTGTTTTATCAAAGTCATCACCACCAAGATGTGTGTCACCATTGGTTGCCTTAACCTCAAAGACACCATCTCCAAGCTCGAGGATCGTGATATCAAAGGTACCTCCGCCGAGATCGTAAACCGCAATCGTCTGCGACTGCTTTTTATCAAGACCGTATGCAAGGGCTGCGGCGGTTGGTTCGTTGATGATGCGCACGACCTCCAAACCCGCTACTTCACCAGCCTGTTTTGTTGCCTGCCGCTGCGCATCGTCGAAGTACGCTGGAACAGTGATGACGGCCTTCTCAACCTTCTCGCCAAGATATGCTTCAGCATCCTCTTTAATCTTTTTTAGGACCATCGCTGAAACTTCTTGAGGCGTGAATGTCTTTCCGTCGACCTCGACCATAGCCATACCGTCACGACCTGATTTAATGGTATAGGGCAACCACTTCACATCACGAGCTACCGATTCGTCGGTAAATCGATGACCCATAAGCCTCTTGACCGAAAAGATCGTACTCTTTGGATTGATGACAATCTGTCGCTTTGCAACATCTCCGACAACACGCTTGATCGGATCGACAACAGATGGGATCGTATTGCGCCCCTCCTTTGAATGAATAACCTTTGGCTTACCACCCTCCATGACAGCAACACAGGAGTTTGTGGTGCCGAGATCGATACCAAGTATTTTAGACATAATTTAAAATTGAAAAATTTATAATTCTGCTCGTTGTTCTCGCTGCTGCCTGACGGCAGTCATGCGGGAACGCGGCAGTGTTAATCCCCCGATCGAGTCGGAGGATGTCTAAAAAAATCTACGAGATTTTTTTAGACACCTTTACCTGCGCAGGTCGGATCACCTGCCCTTGGTATTCATACCCGTTGCGTACGACCTCAACGACGACATTGTCTTGCTCTCCTTCAACCAAATCAACCGCCTCAGCAACCTGCACATCATACTCTTTTCCCAGTACCTCGATTCGCTTCATACCTTCTTTGCTGAGAAGATCAATGAATGAATTTTTAATGAGCGCCAGCCCTTTATCCTGTACAAATGCCTCTGCCTGCTCGAGGTTGTCCAAGAACGGGAGCAGTCTGAGAACAAAGTTCTGTACCGCTCTCTTTCCCACCTCCTGTCTCTCATCGAGCATGCGCTTTTCGAGATTGTGATAGTCGGCTAGCGCTCTGAGCAGTTTTGCTTTATACTCATCTCGCTCCGCGGTCACAGACGTAAGCGCGTCGCTCGCGACGGACTCTTCTTCGTGCTCGTCCACTCGATGATCGGTTGGATGACTTATTTTTCCTTTCATTTTTCTGTCTGGTCTTTAATAATTCCCTCGATGAGTCGTGCAAAATACTTCACCTGCGGCGTGAGTGATTCGTAGTACATTCGCTTCGGCCCCAGCACGCCGATGACTCCCTTGAGTCGCTCGGTGCGAATATCCCCAAGGATGCTCGCGCATGTTTCATACACCGGATCACTAAAGTCGTCTTCGCCAAGCATAAAATAAACCTCTTCTTGGTTTGCCTGAGCTTTATCAAGAATTTTTTCCCAGTACTGTAACTCATCAAGCTTTCGGAACAGAGCGCGCGACACATCAAGGTTGAAAAACTCTGGGATTGTAAGGAGATTGCCAACTCCTGCGTAGTACACATCACCGGTGTTCGTAACCGCGATCGAAAGAAGTCCGGTGCGCTGTGCTAATACCTTTGTCGCATGCGCCAAGAGCTTCTGTTCATCATCTCGCTCATCCCAGATACCGTTTTTATACGCGACTTCATCGCCGGTTGAGATATCCTTTTCCTTCATCAAGTGCTTGATGAAAAAGCGAAACCCCTTTGCCGATGGGATTCGTCCAGAAGAGAAATAATCCTTCTTCAGGTACCCTTTGCGTGCGAGCTCGACCATCTCGCTTCGAATAGTTGCAGGAGAAACACCGAGTTTATACTTCTTTTCGAGAATCTCCGAACCAACCGCGAGACCAGTCTCGCTATACTCCTTAATGAGAGCTCGAAGCACGTCGGTTTGTCTATTGGTCAAATCGTCCATTAGCAATAGTATAGATACTCTGCTAACAGAAGTCAAGTATAATATTTCTATGTTGAAGGTAGGGGGTCATGTCTCAATCGCAGGAGGACATAGTAAGGCAATCGATCGCACACTTGAGATCGGGGGCAACTGCGCGCAGATCTTCCTCGCATCTCCACGTGGCTGGAACTTCGCCAAGATCTCGGACGAAGAAATCGACCACTTTCGAGCCTACGCAACGGAAAATAAGGTATCACCCATCGTATTTCATGCGTCCTATCTCGTCAACCTCGCAGACGATGACCGTATCGGGAAACTGTCGGTTCAGCTCCTTACCCACGAGCTAAAAACTGCCTCACGCATGGGAGTGATCGGAAGTGTAATCCATCTAGGATCATACAAAGACAATGGTAAGGATCATCTAAAGCTGTGCAAAAACATCGCTTCCGTTCTCGAAAAAATTCCCGATAATGTTCAGTTCATAATCGAGAATGCAGGGAATCGCAAAATCGGTAAAGACATTGAGGAAATTGCAGAGATTATGGATGAACTCAACGATGATCGGGTACGGGTCTGTCTCGACACGTGTCATCTCCATGCAGCAGGGTATGACCTTGGCTCAGAACAATCATTCAGTGATTTTATGAAGGTCTTTGATGAAAAAATCGGAGTCGATCGGATTGCGGTCTGGCACATCAATGACAGTCGTGATCCGTTCGGATCCCTCCGCGACCGACATGAGAACATCGGGGAAGGGAATGTGGGAACTACGGTATTTCGAAACATTTTGACCAACCCAAAAACACGCCATCACCCCATGATCCTTGAGGTTCCAGGATTTGACGGAACCGGTCCGGATAAGCGAAATGTTGATCTGATAAAAAAACTGTCTGTATGAACTCCCCTATTGCTCGTGCATTTGATAATGCGAAAAAAACAGTACAGATCGATCCCGACATGGCTCTCGCGTTCGAAAAAAGAATTGCGAAGAATACCACCTATCTCAAACATGATGGGGTCGATGATCACTTCTGTGTGGGTGTACTCCTCGTCGATCGCGCAAAACAACGGGTTTTCCTCGGACACCACATCAAGTCGGATCATTGGCTTGGCGCGGGTGGACATATGGAACCGGGCGAGACTCCACTCCAGACTGCAATTCGAGAAACGAAGGAAGAGTTAGGGCTCGATCTTGCAAAATTTGAACTCTATAACCTTACCTACTTTGACGATGTAAATCGGCACCTATGTCGAGAACACTACGACTTCTTTTTTTATCATGAGTTCGACTCGGATCAAGAAGTGAAAGCAGATCCATCGGAGTTTCATACCGCTACCTGGGTCCCGTTCGATACGGTCCTCTCGAAAAAACTTATGCCTCGCTATCGAACCGCGATTCAGAAGCTCCTGGCGTCGTTTGGTTACTCTGAGGCGGAAGAGTAGGTTCGACGATACGCTCCCTCATCCCCATACTCAACAAATTCTTTATGGTCAACGAGCTCAACATACCCTGGGAAGTTCTTATGCTTAATGCCACACCAGTATTTTTCGGTTTCGAGCCCGATCTTGGTTGCGTAGTGGAAAAACCCATTCGCGTAACTACAGTACAGACAGTAGAGCTTTTCCGGAATGGTGATGTATGACAATTTAAATCGGTCGAACACAATGTAATTTCGTCGCTTCACGAGCGGTATCCTATACAGTGGAAAGCAGATGTGATGATAGATCTCCACCACAATATCCATGAGTATGAGTGGAAAGAGCGGCAACCAGATAAATGGAAAGCTAAGTGCCTGGAGTGCGATTTCGGCAGGTTTCTTGTGTCGTTTGTAGAGCATACGCTTCCTTTTAGTATAATAAAGCCATGGTTCAACTTCCAGAGTCAATGCAAACGGTCATAACAACCTTCAAGAAAGCAGGCTTTGCTATCTACTTGGTCGGTGGAGCCGTCCGAAATATCGTACTCGAAAAACCAATCACCAACTGGGACTTTACAACCAATGCACGTCCAGAAGAAATACTCAAACTTTATCCTGATGGATTCTATAACAACACCTTTGGAACCGTGGGGGTAAAGATTGGGGAGGAGATCGTTGAGATCACAACCTTCCGGAAGGAAGGCGTATACTCTGACGCTCGTCATCCTGATAAGATTGAGTGGGCAGACACACTTGAAGAGGATCTCGCGCGAAGAGACTTCACCATCAATGCGATGGCGCATGATGGCGCGAACGTAATCGATCCGTACCATGGTCGAGAACATCTACAACAAAAGCGCGTGGTCTGTGTCGGCGATCCCTCGATCCGCTTCCAGGAAGATGCGCTACGTTTGCTTCGCGCAGTACGTTTCTGTAGTCAGCTCGGATTTTTATTACAGGACGAGACTCGCGACGCAATCCGGTCGCATGCTCGCCTGATCAATAAAGTATCCGGTGAGCGCATTCGAGATGAGCTGTTGAAAATTGTTGCGTCTGACCATGCTGCGGAAGGGATCCTGTTCCTCCGAAGCACCGGTCTACTGGAACAGATTCTTCCGGAGCTCGACGCTTGTTTTATCGTTGACCAAAAGAGCCCGAAACGACACCATATCTATGATGTTGGTACGCATCTCGTCATGTCGCTCAAACACTGCCCTTCAACAGATCCGATTACTCGCCTCGCAACCCTCCTTCACGATATCGGCAAAGTGCAGACATATCGAAAGGATTCTGAGACTGGACTCATAACCTTTCACAACCATGAGGTAGTGGGTGAAAAGCTGGTAGCGAAGATCGCCGATCGCCTCCGCCTCTCTAAAAAAGACAAAACAAAGCTTGTACTATTGGTTCGACATCACCAGTTCACCGTCTCCGAACTCCAGACCGATAAAGCCGTGCGACGGTTTATTCGAGATGTAACGAAAGAGTACCTTCCGGACATGCTCGATCTCCGAACAGGCGATCGTATTGGTTCTGGGGCTACACCAACATCATGGAGACTTGATCTCTTCAAGAAACGTCTTGAGGAAGTCCAGCAACACGTATTCTCTGTTACTGACCTCAAGGTCGACGGTAACGATGTGATGGCAACGCTCAACCTCAGACCAGGAAAGGAAATTGGCGCGGTTCTCGACTGGCTCTTTCAGGAAGTTGATGATGGGCGACTTACAAACGATCGAGATGTTCTTCTCCAAGCGATGAAGGATCACCATGTCCAGGGTAGATAGTCGTCTCTTCGGGAAGAACTTGTTGAAGGTTCTGAATCGATTCGTATAACTGCTTCTTATCTGAATAAGAAAAATCGTATCTTCCGATACCGTCTTTAAAAAGTGTGTCACCGGTGAACAAGACCTTCTCCTCCGGAAGATGGAGACAGCTACTCCCCGGCGTGTGTCCCGGCGTCTGAATAATCTCTAGACCGTACCGAGGAAACTGCGCCCCGATCTCATGAATTGGACTTAACCCCTGTGGTTTTATGATGACCGGCGTATACCCCAGGAAGTGTTTTGCCGTTGCTTCGAGCCGATCGATGAGAAAGACATCCTTCTCCGATATGAAAAATGGTGCATTGAGTGCGAGTTGAAGCTCGCCGACTGCCATGACATGGTCAAAGTGTCCGTGCGTCGCAACGACTGCATCGACCGTTAGGTTTCGTCGAGAAATCTCCTCGAGTAAGAAATCGGCCGAATCCCCCGGATCGATAATGAGACAATGTCGATCATGAATTAGGAAGTAGCAGTTCGCTTGTAGCTCACCAACCGGAAAGAAGACTATCTTCATCTAGTTTATCACTAACACCATCGGGCGCACCGTGGCTTTACCCCGATTGTCTTTAAGCGTCAGAGTATATTTGACAACTTCCTTCGACCTCAGGGTTCCCGCGAGCTCGCAGCCAATATATTTTCGATTTGCGGGTTCGGATCTCACGATCGATGTTACACAATTTCGAAGCGTTATACCCGAAGGGAGTCCGCTCGATATGATTGAGAGGGTATCAGAGGTATCAAGATCATAACCCTTCACTAGTGAAAAATACTTATCACCAACGCGTGCTGTAGATTTGGGCAAAACTGAGAACACAGGAGCTCTGTTGATAGGTGTAGGAGTGATATTACCTGTGGGTTTTGGGTTTGTAACGGTTATATGAGAAGTTGGGGATGGCAAGCTCACAACACATCGACCGGTCTGACCCTCATCAGGAAACGTTATTCCGTTAGAGGTATTATTGTCTCGATCGCATGATAAAGACTTTGCGCACGACACGATACCATCAGGGCAACCCTGCTTTCTCAAATACCCACAACTGGACCCAAAACTAGCGGTACACGGACCAGTAGGATTAGACGATCCGGGCGCCGTAACAGGCACTGCGGCAAAACTTCGAACGCGGAAGGCCTGCTGCGATGTTGAGATGGCAACAGGTAATACGAGAATGCTGAAAACCAAGACGCCGACAGATACGCGTTGAGCTAGAGAGAATCGCCCAAACCACTCATTGATCTTCTCGAATAAACTCTTTTTAGCGTCCGTAATCGCAACGCTATCCGGACTTGCTAATAACTCTTCTTGAGTTTGCCTTTCCATACCGCAATAATAATATTGTTCATTTTAGCTGTAGGATCATATGAAGTCAACTATCCTGGATCAATTGATGTATTTACTCATTAATGTAATGCTATTTATTGTGCCGTTCGTATTCGCGCCCTGGAGTGAGCGCGTATTTGAAATACCACGAGTGATATTTTTTACCTATTTTGTCGACATTCTACTCGTGCTGGCGGTTGCGCGACTGAGATTTATAAAACCCAGAAAATTCGACATATCAATCATAGTATTGGTGGTTCTCTTCGTTATTTGGAGTACCTTTACCGCCTTGATCGGAGTAGACTCTTCAAAAAGTTTTTTAGGTAACGCATACAGGCTCGATGGTCTCCTTACGCTATATTCTTTATGTATATACTTCTTTGTTATTGTCCTATATTGGAGGCGTGATTGGACAAGTAAAGTACTCCATACTTACTCATACAGTTCTGTCATTCTTGGCGCATGGTCTATTATTGAATTTATTCACCATCCCAATATTGAGCCATCACTCTCATTCGGACATAAAGCTTTCCTGGCGTCATACCTATGCGTGACGTTGCCGTTTCTGAAGAAGTGGCAAATACCGATCGTATCGATAGCAATTCTAACCACGCGAACAATGTCAGGAATTATTGGACTTCTATTTTTTGTACTGTTCAAAATTTTGAATTATCTTCGCTACTCACAAAAAAAAATAATTGTCTTGACGACATGCCTTTCAATCATATTGGCCTCAATGTTTCTCATGGTTCGTGAACCGCAGAGATCTCTCTTTGATAATCGTGAGCGAATATTTATGAAGGCAGTAGCGGGTTTTTCACAGCGACCGATTGTTGGTTGGGGTTGGGCCAATTTTGATTATATTTTTAGGTCTGTCGACTGGCCGATTCATTTTCAGTCAGATATTATCGTTGATAAAGCTCACAGTTCAATCCTTGAAGTTTTAACAACGACAGGAATCGTTGGATTTATACTGTACGCTTCGGTGTTTCTGATGCTGTTGAGCAAACTTTGCTCCGACCCTTCAAATCATCAGATGATATCCGCTGTGATAATCTATATGATTATTGCTCAAACGAACATTGGATCAATAACGCAGGATATTTTCTACTGGACGATGCTTGGGATTATTTCTTCTTCTCGAGAAGATACCAAACCGGTGTAGCAATAAACGGCGAGGAGTAGGTGCCGGTGATCGTTCCGATTAAGAGCGCGACGATGAAGAATCTAATCGTTGACCCACCAAACAGGATCAACGCCAACATCATAAAGAGAATGGTCATTGAGTTGTTGATAGAACGAATGAGCGTCTCGGTGAGTGCACGGTTCGCGCTTACGTCTGGCTCCTCAACCTTTGAACGTCGATACTCTCGAATCTTATCGAAGATGATGATCGTGTCATGAACCGAAAAAGACATTGTCGTAAGCAGCGCAGTTACAAATAAGGTGTTAAGCTCTGCTCCAAAAAAACGGGAGACCAACGCATATCCTCCGATCATGACGAGCAGATCGTGCAGAAGTGCTACGATCGCGGCAACCGCAAACTTAATTCCTTTGAATGAAAATGCCATATATGCCAAAATGCCGAGTATCGCAACAATGGCTGCGACCAAGGTTTTCATGATCGTTTCACGACCGAGCGTTGCCCCAACGGTCTCTGATCGAAGAACCGTTGCCGAACCACCGTGGGCCTGAACAACAGCGGTCACCAGCTTTTCTTGCGTGGTACTGAGCGGGTCAAAACGCAGGGTAACAGTACCCGAACGACTGTCAAACTCCTGAAGTTGAATCTTCTTAGCTCCCAACGATGTGCGGAGATTTTTTTCAAGAATCGGCTTCTTGGTTTGATACTCCATAATGGTACCTCCAGTAAAGTCGATAGATGTACGGAACCCGTACGTAGCAATTGAGAACATGCCTGCCCCGATTACAACAGCGGACAATAAGAAGTACAAACTGCGATATTTGATAAATTCGATCATGATGTTTTTTCTTGCCGGTAAAAAATAGTAATCAGTCTTCTGGTAATCACAACGCCTGTAAACAAGCTCACCGCCACGCCGATCGCGAGCGTCAAGGCGAACCCCTTAATAAGACCGAGCTGCGGGAATATCTGCCAGTTGAGGGGGTTATAAAGTATGAACGCGACCAACAGGGTTGTTATGTTCGCATCCTTGATCGCGTCGATCGCGCGGCCAAATCCAAGTCGAATCGCGGTCTCGAAGGACTTCCCTTTGCGACGCTCTTCCTTGATACGTTCGAAGATGAGAATATTTGAGTCAACCGCCATTCCGATCGAAAGGATGAATCCAGCAATACCAGAGAGTGTTAGTGTTACTGAGAATAGGCGAAACAGTGCAAGCGAAATGAGACCGTAGATGAGTAGACCAATACATGCAATAATGCCGAGCCCCCCATAGTTGAGCACCATAAAGAGACCGACTGCAGACAGTCCGATGATACCTGCGACGATACTCTTCTGAATCTCTATGACACCCAGCGATGGACCGATCGTTCGCTGTTCGATGAGCTTAATCGGAACCGGCAACGCGCCGGAGTTAATGGCGACCGCGAGCTGTCTTGTCTCGTCGACGGTTCGTTGTCCTGTGATAACTGCGTCTCCGGTCAAGATCGGCTGTTGAACAACCGGAGCCACCAATATCTCATCATCAAGAAAGATACCGATCATCTTTCCCACATTTTTTGTTGTTATGTCGCCAAAGATCTTTGCACCATTGGGACTAAACTGGAGTGCAACCTGTGGCTTACCGTTGTTTTGATCGAAGGTCACGGTCGCCTTCTTAATTTCCGATCCTTTCAGTGCTGGTTCTGGATTAAAGTAGACACGTTGCTGTCCAGAGCTTGAGGCAACCTCCGCTGGTAGATTGAGATCGAGCTGTGTGCGGAAATTCAGGTTTGCGGTTCGCCCAATGAGTTTAATTGCTTGGTCGGTGTCCTTTATACCCGGGAGCTCAACAATGATTCGATACCGATCCTGCGATTTGATCGTTTGGATAACCGGCTCGGTTGCACCAAAATAGTTGATGCGTCGCTCAATAATGTCGCGGCTCGACTGGAGGGCATCTGCCACATCCGCTGAGGGAAGTTTTGTTGTATCTGCCTCAAAGACCAGATGACTACCCCCTTTGAGGTCTAACCCGTACGAGGTCGTGAATGATTTTTTTATCGGAATTCCGTAAAACTTTGTATCGATCGTGAGAGGATTGAGAACGGTTTTCAGTGTTCGGTTACCTAATGTGATGTTGATTGGTGTATTCTCAGGCAGATCGATCCATACCAGAAGAATAAATAAACACGCAACTGCGATATACCAAAGATATTTCATCTGCAGAGGTTATTTTAACAGCTCGTCCTCGGATCCCACAAGCATCACTTTTGGCTGACGAAGAAATCGCCACAGGAAGGGGTCGGTGTTGCGCTTCCGGAATACAAACTCATCTTCATTCATCACGGTAAAGTTGATCTCTCGTCCAAAATGCTTCTCTGCTTCGGTAATCAGCAGCTCAACCTCCGGCACAACGATCAACCCAACAAAGATCACGTACACCTCATCCTCCTTAATAGGAAGACGTTTCGAATACTTTGTTGAAAGTGCGATGAACTTTACCTTCCCAAGCTTGGGGAGCGAGTGATAGATAGCCTGCGCAAACGGATCGCTCTTTGTGAAGATTCGCAGAAACTCATCGTAAAAATCGTACTGCTTATTTAAGGAGTAGAAAACCTTATTGAGCCGACGCTCGCGTGTCACTACCTTCTCCTTCTCGAGGATGTCAAACTCACGCTTGACCGCATTCACCTCTTCCCCGATCTCTCGAACAACCCTGCGAAGATAGTAGTTCTCAGTCGGGTTGTGAAACAGCAACTGAAGTACCTTGATGCGTGTTCTGGAAGGGATTATGTTTTTTAACATACATACCGCGTGCTCAGTAACTGACGTCGTTGCCGGTTGGTAGAATCTCGACAAAGATTTGACCTCGCACTAATTCTACCTCGTCACCAGATGCATCATAAAATCGCATCATGTCTTCTTCGGTTGGCTTTCTCCAGCTGATCTTGGTAGCTTTACCGTTCTGGAAAAGAAGTCCATTTCCCGAACCCACAACTCCGTAGAGAAGGTGTCCTCCCTCGTATCCATCGTTTGCCGGGCGCTCGGTCGCAAATACAACCACGATATTCTTCGATTGAATTGCTTTGTTTGTAATCTTGTCCAGATGTGGCGCTCCGCCGTTAGCTCGCGTATACGCGTTCGTTGCAGGATTATAGGTCCAGGTCACTGAGTAGTTGTTCGCATCAAACTTCGACCAGAAACCAAACTTAATCTTTCCTGCAGCTCCGCGATCCGCTGCCTTCGCTTCATCGGCGAACTTCCACGGCTTCCACCCTTTATCCCATGCGACACCCTCCTCATCCTTCGCGGTGAGTTTTCGATTTTTATCTGCATACTCCCAGAGCTTTTGGGTTGACGAATACATCGTGTGCTCGGTTGCTCGATCGGGAAGTCGCTCATAATCGCGGTAGTAGTAAGGGAACGGAACTGCAAACTGATTCATATCGTTGTATCCATCCCATCCGAGATCACGAATCTCACCGAGCGCATCTGCCGGACCTGGGGTGTTCGCTCCTCCAACATGAGCGTAGAGTGGATAGTTCCCATACCCCTGCAGTAATTTCAGGAAGTAGATTCGTGCTGATCGAACCGGGCCGATTGGCTTGGCGTCCTGACAGTAGAACATCGCTAGAAATCGCGTGATACCACCCTCCGCAACAGCCTCATAGACCACATCTGCCTTTGAAAGACCGGACTGCGGCCGTGCTTCAACATGATTTTCGATCGCTACACCAAGTGGCCTTCTTGTTTCCCAGAGCTTCTTTCTTGCTTTTGAAAAGAGCTGGCCATTGAGTGGACATACCTCTGTTTTCGGAGCGGTATCTACCACTTCTTCCTCTCCCGCCTCATTGGTGATTGTCTTGAGCGGAGTATTGCTCGCGCTCTGACCAAAACCACTCGAGAAATAGAAGTAGGAAACGGTACCGACGATCACGAACATGATAAATGAGAGGAAAATAGTGTGTTTAGTTGGCATATGAAATTACATTATATACAACTATTTATAAACTTTGTTCAATAGCATGTTGCTCTTCCTGTGTAAGTTGGTACTCACTTCCCTTCCCTTGTTTTACATGCTTGCTATAGACTCTGACACCATCATGTGTATAGACAAAGTTGAGAACAACACCGGTATTCTGTTTGTTCAAGAGTGCGAGGACGAAGCTTTGATCGGTACCACCTGATTTACCAAATGGGTTAAACCGAACCATGCCAACTTTTTGAATGTGTCCATCGATCGCCCCCTGCATCGTTCGTAGGGTATCGACGAGCATCTGTTGATCGCTCAGTATTTTCTCGTCATTGCGAAGTAATCGCTCAAGAACTTCATCGATATGCTGATGTTTCGTATCCTTGGTCAGTCGGAAGTAGTGCGTGCGTGATTTTGCCACGATAACATTTAAGGTTAACAACCATGCAAAGAGGAGTGCGATAACCATGGAACTGAGCATTACTCCCATCATAGTTACTTTACAAATTACTGTCAATATGGTTACAATGCAGCATGCCACGAAGGACTCGATTCGAAAAAAAGCGAAGCCACATGCGCAGCATGAGCAATCGTTCGCCCCTTTCCAGTGCGACAAACCAGCAGATCGACACTCCCGCGCATTACTTTCGGATTGATATAACCAAGAGTTTGATCATCATCGGAGCGATAATTGCGCTTGAAATCGCTCTTTATTATGGTACGATGAATAATCATCTTAGCCTCAACTTGAAGCTAAGATAACGAAGGAGGTGAACAGAAAACTATGGCAACAATGTATTGCGTAAAATGCAGAGCAAAAAGAGACGTTGACAATGCAGAAAAAGTCACCTTAAAGAACGGTAAACCAGCTCTTAAGGGTAAATGCCCGGTCTGCGGAACAGGAATGTTCAAGATTGGAGCAGCCTAATGTTAATCGTTTAAGGCAAATTCCTTTACGACTTCGTAACGGATTTTGTTATGCTCAATAACGCTGTTAACCAGCGTTATTTGAGTTACCGGGATCTCTACGTCTACTACATACCCTTCGCATTTCTTCTTTATGACCAGGTACTGCTGCTTTGACGGTATACGATAACGTGCAAACGGGAGATGAGGAAAGAACACAAGGTTATCAACGATCTGGAATGAAGATTTGAGCTGCTTAACCAAATACTCAATGGGCTGAGACTTATAGAAACCAAGGTAAAAGGTCAGACTACTCTTCACCATCATGTGGATCTTTTCAGAAAAAAGTGTGAACGGCTTTACGTCGTAGATACCGCGCTCGATCATTTCACTCAGTGCCGGTATTTTGGATTCGTCTACCTTCCCGAAATGAAAAAGCTCAATATGATACTCTTCTTCATCAAACCACTGCATCACCTGATATGCATCTCGAAACTCAGCGAGCTGCTCGGCTATCGAAGCTGCGGTTTCCGGAGCTAGATTAATCGTTAGTGATAGTTGCATTACCTTTGACATGGGTTGTTGAAAACTGTGCTAATAGTGGAACTACCTGAACATGAGCGCCAATCTCGGTCGCGTAGGCGTGTTTATGAGATACGAATGAATCTCCCTCGGTGACCGCGATCGTGTGCGGTCGTATCATCCGAACTACATCGGCATACTGATCATCCGTTGTGAGAAGCGGAAGAAGTAGCACCGTACTCACACATGTTAACTCGGCAAGAATCTCGGCACGCTGTTGCTGTGAGTGATACGGTTCATGATGCTTTCTTGTGCGTATAAACTCGTCGGACTCAAGCATGATCACGAGCGATGTTCCCATCGATCTCGACTCCCGCAAGAAATGGAGATGACCATAGTGAAAAATATCGAAACAACCACCCACGAGTACGATCTTGTCCTTCGATCCTTTGTACGAACTCCAGTTTTCAAGCGAGAGAATTTTGGTGTTTACCATCGCTCCATTATACTATACCTATATGGCGCGCTTTGTCTCCGAGTCGGTTCAGTCGCATGAACGCATCCTCATTGTCAATAACGGACTCCCCGAAATAGCCTCACAGCTCAAGAGCTTGTTCGAACGCTACGGAGCAGCAATCCAGATAACTCCCGTGTTACCGCCTCATCACCATCGATTCCATCGAATTTTCCTTCTGAACATCGAACCGAAGCACGCAGACAATCTCAATCCGCGATCGCATGTTACGCAAATTCTTCTGCTCCCCTACAACAAACAGCCCCCCACCCAGAAAAAGCACATCGGCATTCGGAGGATCTGCGTCTCACAGGACAGTATCCACGAAGATGCGCTGAATCAAGCGCTCTGGTATGCATTTTCCGACGACTCGACACCCTACCTCGACCTTCGCACAAGGGTGTTTCGTCGCCCGGAACCGGAGACTCCTCAGCGAACCAGAAGGAAGGTATCGCTCCGAACGACTGCCAGCGGCTGGATCGTCGCATCGCTTATTGTGATGCTGTTGGGGTTTTTGATACCGCTCATCTGGGCAACGCAGATCAATGTTCGCCTGTTGAGTCAAACCGCTCAGGATGGGAAGCTTCGACAGGAGTCGGAAGAGCTACTTGCCAAACGACTCACAACCGCCGCGCAGACGCTCTACATCCCCGCTCGACCATTCTACTCGTTGTTTTCCATCTCGCTTACTACCGATAACTCACTGCGCTTCAACGTCGCAGCACATCGCTACTTCGAACTTCGTAGGCAGATTTCTCGAGAAGGTCAAATGATCGTTTCCTGGCTACAGAATCCGCAGCAACAAACACGCACAGAACTTCTGTCAAAGCTCGGCTCATTATCAGAGTCATATCTGCAGTTATCGAAGGTCTTGGATGATATTACAACTACCGTTCCTCAAAACACGCAGACGAAATCGCTCCAGGGCACAGTGCAACATGAGGGAGAGATTGCAAAAAAGATAGTACAGGCGGTCCCGCTCTTGCAGGGATTTCTTGGTCTCGACGGATCTCAATCGGTACTGTTGATCGTCACCGATAGTAATCGGTTGCGTGGTGTCGGAGGGACAGTTCAGGCGGTTGGATTGCTGAACAGATCGTCGCAGGGAGGTTGGTCATCACGTTTCTACAGTGCAAAGGAGCTCCTCGGTCCGACAGATCTTGAGCGTATCTCCTCGGTGCTCACCACCTACGCTCCAGCAGATGCTACCGCACTACACGACTCCTCACTTTCGGTCGATCTCTACGATCTTAAAGAGAAGCTCGTCGCTCAAATCCCTCAGGTCTCCGGCGGGCGGAAACCAACCATTACCGTACTCCTCACCACGCCAGGCATTCAGACACTCCTTGCATCATTTCCGGAGGTAACAATCCAAGGTGAGATTTTCAACTCGGCAAACTTCGCGATCAAACAACAACTCTACGCACAGCAAGCGGTCCTCTATCCGCTCTTATTTGGACAGCTCTACGATACACTCGGCACCGTATCGATTGAACAGCTCCTCAATAACCTCATCACTGTTTTTGATGAGAAACAAGGTGCAATAGTAACAGCCGATCAAAGACTACAGACGCAACTCGATCAACTCTACTGGTCAGGGAAAACGATCTCTCCAACCTGCGTCAATGCACAGTCTGCGTGTATCAACGACTACCTGTTCTCAATCGACCAAGATCTCTCTAACCGAACTACAAGTTCATATGTCCAAAAAGCAGTAAAAAAAACTGCACGACTATCGGACCAACGTGATATCGCAAGCACGGTGGAGTTAACATGGCACAACGGATCACCTCTCCCAGAGGAAAGCGGTGGCGTCTACCGTGTTTATACACAGCTCCTGCTCCCTGGAAATGCACAGATTCTCCGGATCACAAAGAATGATGCCGAACTTGAGTCCTATGATTCATTGAAAGGAAAGTTTCTTATCCTCGGGTTATATCACGAAGTAGCTCCTGGGCGTTCATCGACGATCTCGGTGTCATACCGTATCCCAAAAAAACTTCGAGAACGAACACAGTATCAGCTCGTAGTTCAGAAGCAACTCGGTAGCCCTACTCTTCCACTATCACTCAAGCTGTCGTTCCCGTCACACTACGCTGTGTCTACGACAAACATCGATCAGGTTGTAAACAACTCAGCAATCACCTATAATACTATTCTGAACACCGACAAACTATTCTTTGTCGAGACGGCGAAACGTTAGTTTCGTCGTTCCGAAATCGCACACACATCTGAGCGAGATTCGGAACCCAAGAAATAATCATATCTATGAAAACCGATAAAACTCAGAAACTTCACCTCACCGCGACCGCACGAGAGCAGTTTGGAAAAAAACTGAAGAAGGTGAGGCATCAAGGGTTGATTCCGTCGAACATTTTTGGCCCTGGCTTCACCTCTGCATCTGTAACGGTTGTATCGAAAGATTTTTTGAAGACCTATAAAATCGCTCGTGAGACCGGTGTAGTCTACCTCGATCTGAACAAGGAATCGGTTCCGGTTCTTATTCGGCATATTCAGCGACACCCACTCTCCCATGAGATTATCCATGTGGACTTCCGAAAGATCGACCTGAAACAGAAGATCGAAGCACTTGTTCCGTTGAAGACCGTGAATGACAGTCCCGCTGTCGCACAAGGCGGTGTACTTCTCACCCAAACCGATAAGGTAACGGTAGAGGCGCTTCCGGAAGAGATGCCTCAGGAAATTGAGGTTGATCTGAGCAAGCTGACCGAGATCGGGGCGGAGCTTCGTGTTAAGGATCTTCCAACAACCGGAAGATTCGAGATTAAGGACGATGCAGACAAGGTATTAATGTCCGTCATTGCCCACAAAGAAGAGAGCGTTACTCCAGAAACAACCGTCGCAACTCCTGAGGTGCTTACCGAAAAAGAGGGAGAAGCGAGTGCCGAAGAAGGCGCAGCTGCACCCGCAGAAAAACCTGCTGAAGAACCAAAAGCAGAGTAATACCACGATCGATCTTCGTTCGTCCTATCTCGACCATCAATTCTCGTATGTCCTCGTGATAAATACCTTCTCGTATGGTACAATCTAGGTATGAGCATAATCAAAAGTGAATTTTCATTAGCACTCAATCAGGTTGCAACCGAGCGAGGAATCTCTCCAGACGATGTTGTAGCCTCAATCGAAACTGCAATCTTGGCAGCGTATCGAAAAGAGATGCACCAAGCTCCCCTTGCCGAAGGTGAGGACGACGGAGTAACGGTAAAGGTGAATCGAGAAACCGGTGAAGCTCATGTCTACAAGGAAGAAAAGGACATTACCCCTCCTGGATTCGGTCGAATCGCGGCACAGACCGCAAAGCAGGTCATTCTCCAGAAGATTCGAGAAGTTGAGAAAAAGACAATCGTGTCCCATTACATGGGGCAGGTCGGCACCCTTATCAAAGGCCGAGTAATTCGATTTGATGGATACAATGCATATGTTGATATTGGTAAGGTAGAGGCAATTCTTCCACGTGACGAACAGATTCGTAACGAATCATACAGTGTGAATACGCAACTTGTGTTCTTATTGAAGGAGATTGGTGAAGATAAGTTCGGAAACTCACGCATTATTCTCTCGAGAACCTCACCACTCTTGATCACCGAGCTTTTTAAGAAAGAGGTTCCAGAGATTGCAAACAACACCGTAGAAATCAAAGGCGTTGTACGAGAACCAGGTGAACGAGCGAAGATTGCGGTTTACAGCTCGCAAGGTGGAGTTGATCCTGTCGGTGCCTGTGTTGGACAGAAGGGAGTTCGTGTTCAGATGGTGACGAATGAGCTCGGCGGTTCAGAAAAAATCGATATCATTCAGTGGAATGCTGACCAGTCAAAGTTCCTCGAATCAGCACTTGCCCCCGCGAAGATCGACTCAATCGAACTCACTGATCAACGCGCAAAAATAACAGTTCAAGAAGATCAAGCACCGCTCGCTATTGGTCGAGGTGGTGTGAATGTAAATCTTGCTTCCAAGCTCACGGGGTTTGAGATCGACATCGAGCAGATCAAGTCCGAGGTTGTTGCCGAGGAAGCACCGGTGCAACCAGAGGTAGCGGAACAGTCTGAAGAAACCGCAGCAGAAACTCCAGCAGATGAAGTCGTCGCAGAACCGCAGCCAGAACCAACGGTTGAGACAGACGTCACAGCCGACACCGAAGACTCTACCGCGACCCCAGCTGCGACATCCTCAGAAGAACCATCGGTAGCAGAAGAACCAGCGGCGTAATACCCCTGGAACATCTGTAGGAACGTTTTTTGTCAGCACTATGCAACCACGATCACCTATTGTAACGATACTCGGTCATGTCGATCATGGGAAGACAACCCTTCTTGATTTTATCCGCAAGTCGAATGTCACCGAGCAGGAACACGGAGGAATCACCCAACGAATCGGTGCTTATGAAATCTCCACCGGAATCTCTGGTTACGCAACCGATAAAATCACCTTCATCGACACTCCGGGACATGAAGCATTCACAAAGCTACGCTCACGAGGGGCAACGGTCGCAGATATTGCTCTTCTCATCATCGACGCGAAGGACTCTCTCAAGCCACAGACAGTAGAGTCGATCTCACATATCAAAGCAGCGAAGATTCCGTATCTTGTCGTGCTGAATAAAACGGACCTTCCTGAAGCGCGCCCTGAGAAAGTGAAGCTTGACCTTCTCAAGCATGAGGTTTTGGTAGAGGGAAAAGGGGGCGATGTACCGGTTGCACAGATCTCAGCAAAGACCGGTCATGGTGTGCCGGAACTCCTTGAATCGATTCTTCTTATCGCCGCCGATCAAAAACTCAGCTTCGATCCAGCAGCAACACCAGAGGCCTTCATCATCGAGGCGAAAAAAGATCGACGAGGACCGGTTGTCAGTGCGATCATCAAGAACGGATCGCTTTCAAAAGGCCAAACAATCTACGCAGATGGGAAAAAAGCCGTCATCAAATCTCTCACCCTCGACAACGGGACACAGACCGATCGCGTCTCCCCTTCGACACCCTTTGAGCTCCTTGGATTCAGCGAACTCCCGGAGGTAGGCTCAAGTATTTCATCAGAAGAGCAGATTGTTGCACAGGTTAAGACTGGAACACAGAAAAAAACAATCAACTTCCAGGATCTGTTTGCGAAGGAGGAAGGGAAAAAGCTATCGATTGTTCTCAAGGCCGACACCCAAGGCTCCCTCGAGGCGATTCGACATTCAATGAGCGAAAGTAAAAACCTTGATATTGTTCTGGCGAGCATTGGAGAACTATCCAAATCAGATATCTTCCTCGCGAAGTCGACCAAGTCAATCGTCATCGGCTTCAACACTAAACCGTCAAACGAGGTGAAGGACCTTGCAAAACAGGAAAAGGTCGCGATCAAAACCTACTCAATTATCTACGAGCTGCTCGAGGAGCTGACCGAGGTGGCGGATCTGATCCGTGAAAAAGAAGAACATGAAAAAAGCATCAAGGGCGAGGCGAAGGTGCTTGCCACCTTCATGATTGGCGATGAGAAGATCTTTGGTGTGCGGATCAATAAAGGAAAAGCGAACATACATGATGGGGTTCAGCTGTATCGTGATAATAAGCCTGTAGCAAAATCGACCTTAAGCTCGCTTCGTATCCATGCAAAAGCAGTTGAGGAGGTCAAAAAGGACCAAGAAGCAGGCATGCTCTTTGATCCAAGCATTGACATTCGGGTAGGAGATGTGATAAAATTTATCCTATAATATGAACCCTGCCCGCTCGCAGCTCGAAAAAGTTATCGAAATTCTTCAAAACCACACCTCAGGTGTCATCTGTCTCCCCGAGAATCCGACCATTGATGCGGTGGCAGCGGCAACAGCACTTAGCTTCGGACTTACCCAGCTTGGGAAAAATGTCAGCATAGCCTCAACCGGATCGATTCAGTCCGACATGGTCGGGACTGAGCATATTCAGCCAGAGCTCACAACCTCGGGCGATAATATGGTCATCTCATTCCCGTATGAGGAAGGCTCAATTGATAAGGTCGATTACTTTATACAAAACGATAAGTTTAACATCGTTATCTCCCCTCGTGCTGGATCTGCTCCGCTGAAAAGCGGCAATGTTCAGTTCAGCACAGCTGGTGGCTCGATCGAGTTTGTAATAGTCGTGGGTGCAGCGTCACTCCGAGCGCTTGGACAGCTCTACACAGATAATCAGGAGGTCTTCAAACAGTCAAAAATCATCAACATTGATCGAAGTCTCACAAACACCTATTTTGGTGTCGCAAATCTGGTAAATCGTAATGTTTCATCACTCTCAGAACTGGTTCTCGGACTCCTGAATAATATTCAGGTCGAACTTGATAAGGACATCGCAACAAATCTGTACATTGGCGTACTCGATGCCACACAGTCATTCACGACACCGTCGACCAACGCCGGTACCTTTGAGACGAGCGCAGCACTCTTAAAAGCAGGTGCTATCAAACCTGGTTCTCCGGAACCAACGCCACTCGCCGAGAAGAAGTCGTTTGAGCGACAAGGGGCAAAACCAATCAAGTCGGTTGAACGAGCACCAATGATTGGATCTATTGAAGGTGATGATGCTGTACAGGAAGAAGACGACGAAACGTGGCTCAAGCCAAAGATCTTCAAACCCGGAACCTCAGAACTCGGTTAACGAACCGTACTCCCTGGATCCACCTCCAGATCAGGATGAAGCAGTGCGATAGACCCATTTGAATCAATGGCAAGCATCATTCCCTGACTTTCGAGACCGCGAAGTTTTCGTGGCTTAAGATTGAGGAGAAGTGGCATCTCTTTCCCGATGAGAGCATTCAGATCGGCATAGTACTCCGCGACCCCAGCAAGTATCTGTCGCTCTTCACCATTTCCGATATCAAAGATGAATTTGAGCAGTTTATCGGCGTCCTCGACTCGCTCCACCGACTTCACCCTTCCAATTTTTATCTCTAGTTTCTGGAAGTCATCGATCGTAATCATGGATTAGATTATACCGCACGAGGCCGTAAAAACCCAGATGTAATCCCCCCAAGAGCTGCGGTGTAGTCGTTATAATGTATCTGTGGAACTGCTTCAATTGATCATTGTTTTTATCGGACTCTTCTCCATCGTACTCTTTATTATTCGATTATGGTTGAACCAACTCGAACAGAAGTCTGGCCTATCGGATGAAGTTGTTGCGTGGCTCAAGAGCTCGACCGTTAACTTCAATGCGCGACTCGACAAATCGGCTTACGTCATTGCAGATCTTCAAAAAAGTATCGGCGAGTTCTCCGAAATTGGTCGTTCGATGAAGGATCTTCAGGATTTTCTCCAGTCCCCAAAACTGAGAGGGAACATCGGAGAACAGATACTGAAAGATCTTCTCGCTCAACACTTTCCAACCGACTCGTTTACGCTACAACACTCATTTAAAACCGGTGACAAGGTTGACGCAGTTATAAAAACAAACAGCGGTCTCATCCCGATCGACTCCAAGTTTCCTCTTGAGAATTTTAGAAAGATGATGAAGGTGCAAACCGAGCAAGAGAAGGAACTCTACCGAAAGGAGTTTGTAAAAGATGTCAAAAAACATATACAGGACATATCGCGAAAGTATATTCTCACACATGAGGGAACAAGCGACTATGCGCTCATGTACATTCCTTCCGAAATGGTCTACTACGAGATTATCAACGACTCCGATCTCTATGACTATGCCGGATCGTTGCGAG
>CAYOIN010000004.1:0-50023 GCA_964404095.1 uncultured Gammaproteobacteria bacterium
TCCAGAGAATACATTAGGAAGAGGAGAGTTCTTGTGTGAAGACTTCATGATAGATTATTATTCACTATTCTTCGGTGTCATGTCAAGGGGAGAATTAGCGCTTCCGGCAGTTGTACCAGATAAGCTCGGGAATCTTCAGGTCATTTGCTTTGTTTAGTTTTCGAATCTGAAGATTGAGGTTCCCGTACGGAGTAATCTGTGTTTTGTATATCTGACTTCCGGTGCAGATGGATTTACTGAGATTCCAGTAGCAAACTCCTTTTCCCCGGTTGTCAAAACTGTTTCTACAGTCGGCACTCGACTTATGTTGCGCACAGTTGAGCGCGGTGCAGGAGTAGGTCGAACCATTCACAACAACACTACGTTGTAAGGTGCTTGCGCCAAGAACCTCTGGGGTTGGAGGCTGTGATGTGGTGGCTATAAATGCGCCAAGGATCACTGCAAAGCCAAGGCTCAGTGCGGTGGTGCTCTTTGAAAGCCGAGTTATGAGGGGGGATTTCATTACGGTTGGGTTACTTAAAATCAGATCCCAATATCACGATTACGTCAGAGGTGTCATCTGCATCAAGCGCCTCGATCTTTGGCTTTGTCACGCTTCCGTCAAGCGCTGTGGTGAGCTCTGCATCTACACCCATATACTCTTTTTTAATCTGATATACCGTCGTCGTGTAGTCATAGTTGTCAGCATTTGCCGTTACGATTTCCTTGAAGCCGCCGTCCGAAAGCAATTTTTTTGCTGTGCTTGCAATACCGGGAGTTCCTGCACCGTTCAAGATCTTAACTCTCAGTGTTTCTTTGTCGTAGCTTGGTGTTGGCGTTGGTGTTGCGGTTGGGGCTGTGGTTGGAGTGGGCTGCACCCTCGCAAACGGATTAGAGATCGCTGGGAGGGTAATCGCAGGGAGTCGTAATGATGAGCCGCTCATTCTTGAGACGGCAAAAAACGCTCCAAACGAAAGCCCAAAGGCGACGAGGAAGATAAGAAGCTCCTTTCGAAACAATGGTATCTTCGGCACTGAAAGTGAGAGTCTGTTTCCTTTTGCGGTCTTTGGAGGATTTTTTAATAACTGAAACTCTTTGTTTTCTTGCATGAACACAAATGCACCAAAGCACACATCGAAGCTGAGAATCGGGAAGGTTGTGCCGGTAGGAATCACAAGGGTCTTGAGGTAAATATCGTAGAAGTTCGGTATGATTCGTTTCAGTGGATTGGTCCAGGCACCGACCGCCTTCGTGAAGGTGTCTTGGCGAACACTGTCCGAGGCATTTCCAGAGAGAATGATTCGGTTCAGCTTATTTCCCTCCTGTTCAAACCGATCGGTTTGTTCCTTCATTACTTCTTCGAGTTTCTGATCTTCTGAAAGCTTCACCTTCCACTGAGGTTGTGTGGTTGGTCCGCCCGAGTCGAACAGGTAGCCACTGAGATCCGATCCACTGTACGAGACATACCAAATATTTTCCTTTTTCTCCTGGCGCAGCGTTTTTTCGAAAAGCTTGAAGATCGCAAGCGTTTCGGGGATGATCGTCTGCGCCTTCAGCCCTAAGAGGGATAGTGCTTCGTTGAAGGAGTCGAGCGTCGCGAGGTCGATTGCATAGAACGAGACTTGCTTTTGAGCGCCAACCTCCTTCACGATGAAGTTTGTATAGCTTGTTGCCAGATCAAGCTGCATGGTGGCAAGCGCTTTATCCTGCACAAACGCCGTGATTGCACCGTTTGCGATGTCGGCAGGAACATCGACCTTCATAAATCCGAAGGACTCATGGGGCAGAATAAGCGCAACCTCCTTATCGGCGAGTGCATTTGCATGCGTAAGACCTTCCTTTATCGCCGATGCGAGTACGTCGACGTTTACTACCTTGCCGTCATTCAGGAGTTCGGTTTCGTGTTTTTTCTCAAAGGTGGTTACTTCATACTGGCCGAGAAGCGATTTTTTTAATGCGAGAACCTTTACTTGGTGTGATTCAATGTGGATATAGATCATAGCGCTACAAACTATTATAACCACCTCTCTTTTGAGAATACAAGACGGAATCACGAATCGTAGCGTGAATAGCGCGGTACCAGTCCCGTGATCTATACTACAAGTTACACCTTCGGAGTGAACGGTGGTACAATGTGGCGATGATAAGCGTAGCTGATGAGATTAAGAAGAAGGTTGATGTGGTCGATGTTATCCAGTCTTACATTCCAGTAAAGCGAGCAGGGCGCAACTTTAAAGCCGTCTGCCCATTTCATAAAGAGAAGTCACCTTCGTTTTTTATTTCTCCTGATCGTCAGATCTGGCACTGTTTTGGTTCATGTAATGAAGGAGGCGATGTTATCTCCTTTGTCATGAAGATGGAGGGACTGACGTTTTTTGAAGCAGCGCAGGAGCTCTCACGACGGTATGGTCTACAGATATCATTCGCGCAGGTCGATGACGCCGGGCTCCGTTCCAAGGACCGACTGTACTCGATTAATAAACTTGCAGCCGACTACTACCAGTATGTTCTGGAAAAGACGCCCATCGGTAGTGCTGCGCGAGAGTATCTCGAAAATCGAGGAGTCCGACCTGAGATTTCGCGCACCTTCCAGATCGGCTATGCACCAGACTCTTGGGACTCACTGATGAAGTATCTGTACAAAAAGAATGTAACGGTCGAGGAGATGGATGCGGTTGGGCTCACGGTGCTGTCTGAGCGTAAATCGAGGTACGATCGCTTTCGCGGACGAATTATCTTCCCAATTAAAGATACCCGAGGAAATATTATCGCATTCTCGGGGAGAGTGCTCAAGGAGCAGAAAGATAATCCCGGTTCAAAGTATGTGAATACTCCTGAGACCATAATTTACCACAAGCGAGAAACGCTGTTTGGAATATACACTGCAAAGGAGGCGATAAAACGAGAAGGGTTCGCTATGCTCGTTGAAGGGGAGTTTGATGTGATCTCTCCCTACCAGTACGGAATTGAGAATGCCGTTGCGGTCAAGGGGTCCGCAATTACAAAAGAACAGCTCCAGTTACTCAAACGCTACGCCACCCGAATTGTCTTTGCCCTCGACGCGGATGCGACCGGAATTGAGGCGGTAAAGCGAGGGGCTCAGGAAGCAGAAGCGCTCGATTTTGAGATCGAGGTGATGTCGCTGAGCTTGGTAAAGGATCCCGACGAAGCGGTACGTAAAGATCTGCCCGCATTTAAGAAGGCACTACAAGATCGAGTCCCAATCTATGACTTTGTCCTCCAGTCACTGGTGAAACAGAGCACATCCGACGATCCTTTTGCAAAAAAGAAGATAGCCGAAGAGATATCAAAATACATTGCCACCATTCAGAACCCCGTGATCAAGTCGCATTATGTAAAGAAAACAGCGGAGATGTTGGGAATAAGTGAAGAGAGTGTGCAGCGAACTATGTATGCGCGATCACACACGCAACTTCGCAAACGAAAGGATGATCGGACAACTCACACACCAACGCAGCTTCCCCGAGAGGCAACGCTCCAGAAGTACGTTCTTGGATGTATTTTGCAGCAACGAGATGGTTATGGCGAGGCAATGAAGGAGGTTGACGACCGGATGTTCACGGTGCCCGCATATCGTTCTCTCTATCATCTGTTTCGTGAATTTCACACCGCACATCCTGCTCAGTCAGGAGAGGTGTTTGCACAACACCTTCCGGCCGAGTTAGTACCGGTGTTTAACGAGCTGTATCTATTCGCCTCGTATGAGGAAGGATTTGGGGAGGAGAAGAGTGTGAAGGTAGTCCTCGAACTGAAGCGAATGATGTTCAAACGATTAATTCAGGAAGCCCTTTCTACAGCAACCGAAGAGGCACAAGATGAGGCTGTAGCGCTCCTTACAAAGGGGTTAACAGAGGTGGAAAAAAGGCTCGCTTTGTTATAAAATTGAAGCTATGCAGAAGCACAAACTCCCTAAATCTCTCATTGAGCTCCTCAATCAAGGTGAAGAGGATGGTTTTTTGGTACAGGACGATATTCTTTTGGTCTATCCGGAGCCGGAAAATCACATCGGCGAAATAGATATATTTTTCGATGAAGCGCTCCAACGAGGTATCGACATCTTCGAAACAGTCTCGACCAGAGAGGAAGAAGACGCAAAGAAGTCCGCTGAGGAGATTGAGAGAGAAATCGAGCAGCTCATCACTGCGCGCCATGGAGAGTCGCTTGATCCGATCAAAAAATATCTGAAGGAAATAGGAAAGACACCGTTGCTGAAGTTTGAGCAAGAGGTTGATCTCGCAAAACGGTATGAAAAAGGTGATGAGGAGGCGAAGGAGCTGCTCATTCGTGCAAATCTTCGTCTTGTGGTATCGATTGCAAAGAAATATCTTGGCAGACGGCTGTCATTTCTTGACCTGATCCAAGAGGGAAACAAGGGGTTGATTCGAGGTGTTGAAAAGTATGACTGGCGCAGAGGATTCAAATTCTCCACATACGCAACATGGTGGATTCGACAGGCGATCACCCGTGCAATTGCAGATCAGTCGAGAACCATTCGTATTCCGGTGCACATGGTAGATCAGATCAACCGTTTTTACAAAACACAACGACGACTCACGCAAAAATATGGGCGTGACCCGAAGCTCAAAGAGATCGCCAAGGACATGGAGATCACCGTTGAAGAGGTCGAGAACTTAATGCGAATCTCACAACAGCCAAAATCGCTTTCGACTCCGATCGGAGACGATAAAGAAACAACACTTGAACAGTTTATTACCGACTCTAGCCAGCCTACCCTGTACGATAAGGTAGCGAAGGAGCTGCTCAAGGACGCCCTAAATAAAGTGCTCGACACGCTCTCACCGCGAGAGCGCAAAGTTCTTATGATGCGCTTTGGACTTGAAGACTCCAAACAAAAAACGCTCGAAGAGGTTGGGAAAGAGTTTAAGGTCACGCGCGAGCGCATCCGTCAGATCGAAGCGAAGGCAATCAGAAAGCTGAAGCATCCTACCCGTGCTCGGAAACTCAAGGACTTCCTCGAATAAGGACCGCCGCAGTCCGACACTCCTCATTTTCTGTGGTAATTCAGTGTTTTCAGAGCCTTTCTATAGGCTGATAATCTGTTTTTGTAGCATATAATCTACAGACAAGCATGGTGCGGTAATCTATCGTGGTAGGTGATGAGAGGAAATTACTACTATAAGCGTGTTGGAGAGCGCATCTGCAGAGCGAGGAAACAACGTTCGTTCACGCAGGAGGAGCTTGCGTTTATGTCCGATATTGATCGCACCTACATCACTCGAATAGAGCGAGGGAAGGTGAATCCCTCGCTACGAACGCTCTATAAAATCGCCCGCGCACTCAAGATCGGCCTCCGGAGAATCACCTATTAATTCTTCTTGCAAACCTGTTTTTGTTCTTGTAGAGTGTAGATAATTCTTTTGCTATGAAGAGTAAACTTTCTTATACCGAGCGCATTCTCAACATCTGGGCGATTGCGATGATTGCGTGGAGTTTTTATCGTGCCGCATTCAAGGCAGATCTTGGACTCTGGTTCGATGAACTGATCGCGAAACCACTGTTCTTCCTTCTCCCTGTTTATATCTTCATCTCAAAGTTCGAAAAAAAGAAGTTGCTCCCATCGCTAGGTCTAAAGGCGCCTTCGGTTTGGCTCGAGATCATGATCGGTCTCGTTATCGGATTAGGATTCTTAATTACGGTCGTGTCGCTGGGAGGAATGCAGTTCTATATTGATCAGAAGATCGCATGGCTTGTAGTGCCGGCCTTTGCAACTGCGGTCACCGAGGTGATTCTGTCGCAAGGATTTGTCCTGGAACGGCTTCTCAAGAGCTCTCCTGGATACCTTGTCCCAGCGCTTTATGCAAGCGTCCTGAACTTCTTCCTGAATGTTCCACTTCTGTTTACAACGCAAGGGCTCACCGGATCAATTCTCATGCAGGTGCTTGTGCTTCAGCTTTCCCTGAACCTCGGGCTTTCGTTTTTGTATGTATATCGAAGATCGGTCTACGCACCGATTGTGATAAAGTTCCTGTATCTACTTACGGTCTATACCTTCATGTGACCTTAGCGTTCAAGGATAGCAAAGATCCGTTCGGTTCCTATTGTCACAAACCGTAGTCGTTTTTCATCATCTGTTGTGAAGTCAGGTCGATTGCGGAGCTCCTCTGGATAGCCGATGTAGACCGCGCCACGTTCGGCAAGGGTGTTTGGAATATGAAACACAAACTTGTCGAACCGCTCTACCTGACCGAATCCATATTTGTCAGGCGCGGTTAGCTGCGACTGCGGATGATAGCGAGCAGGATCATACTGAAGATTGTAGAGAAGGTGGGCGTATGGTTGGCCATGTTCTCGCGTAATATAAAACTTCGAGAATCGTTGGTAGTTGGCGCGAACATAGGTCGCGAGTTCCGTATATCCACACTCTGTTGCCCGTATAACCATGGCTCGTTTTGGGTAATGATTGAAGTAAAAATCCCAGGTTGTTATCTGAAAAAATACAAATGATCCAACCACACCGACTCCAACCACCACTCCCCATGGCGATCGCCGGAGCTCCTGCGTAAGCGCAACGACGCCGTATGAGGCAATTGCAAGAATCGGTACGATCGAGAGAAAGTTTCGTGTCATCGACGTGCCTGCCCAGGCAAGTGCGGCAGATGCTGGCGACCAGAGTAAGAGCGATACAAGAAGCCAACGATACCGATGCTTGTTTTTAAAAAGATAGTACAAACCAACGAGCAGGAGGAGATACTCGGACGGGGTAACTGGACTCATCCCTGGATACCAAAATCGAGGATTATCATCTCCGGCAAAACTGAGATATGAGGGTGACAGGTAGGTAAAATAATTCCGTGCAACAACCTGTATCCCCTGGGTGAGTTTATTATTCAGAACTCGATTGTTATCTTCCCCTCGTCGCTGCTCGATATCGAGCGTGAATCCAACGTTGTTATAAAAAACTAAATTCCCAATTCGATTTGTGGGCGTTCGCCATTCTGTATAGACAAAAAACAGAACAGGTGCCGCGAAGATCACCACATACATGATCCATTGTTTCAGTCGTGTCGCCTTGGTGAACCAAGCAAAGATGATGAACCAAGCCAAAAAGAATGGCTGAATAAGTTTTCCAAGATGGTAGGTGAACAACGACAGTCCATTCATTACACTAAACCACAGAAAGAATGATGGCTTTTTCTCTTCAAAGAATTTCAGGAATAACGTAAGCGCAATAACGATCCAAAATGCCGAGAGCGACACCTCATGGGAATGACGCGTGGTAATCTGAATCCAGCCAGAGACTCCGGTCAACACCGCTGCGGTCAGCGCAACCGACCGTTGTTTAAAGAGCTGAAATACAAAGGCGAACATCACCAATGGAAAAAGGATTCCAACGAGGTGGAGTGGGAGACGAATAGCAAGATCAGATGTGCCAAGGAATCGGGTAAACGGCGCGGCGAGATATGCGAGCACAGGGAGCTTATTCTCCCCGAAGGCTTTAAAGCGTAACGGGAGCGGTGTGCCGTACTCATCCTTTCCTGTCATCGCAATTGAGTATGCGTTGTAACCAAATGAAACGTCGTCTGCGTTCAAGCATGGAATACCGGGACGAATAAAATGAAGAGTTGCGGTGATGATCGTAATGCAGATGAGCGCACCGATGACGAAGTATTTTTTGAGCATGTTACCGAATTGTATAAAATGACGGGCGAAATAAAAAGAGCGAGGCTTTGATGAGTCCTTCAAGAAAGACGAAGTTGCCGGTGATGATGCTTCGAAGCACGTGTGCCATGAGATACCCCATGTGTATGAGAAGGTTCGTGTCGCTCAGATACTTCCAAGAGGTGAGGATTTGATTCCGCGTTGCTATTACATTGATAGCTCTTCGAGACCAGTATGTTCCAATGGTGGACTCATGATGATGGATGACGACCACCGACGGGTCAAAGATCGTATGAAAGCCATGTTTCTTCGCTCGGTAAGATAGTTCAATGTCTTCCCAATAAAACGGTTTATAGATCGAGTCGAATCCCCCGAGTTGTTTGAGGATATCTCTGCGAAATATCGAGGACCCTCCCTCTGCCCATCCGTTTTCACCTTTTTTGAGGTCGAGCGCTTTCCGGTGATTGAGTAAACCATGGAACCAATAGAGTTCATTTTTACCCACAATCGAACCGTCCGATTCTTTTTGTGCCAGCGCAACCGCAAAGAGCCGATCGTTCTGTTCGAACTGGTGTATGCACTGTTCAACATCCCGATTTGAGAGTAGTACATCTGAATTGAGCAGAAATATGTAGGGCTGAGTACACGCCTCAATACCACGATTCACTGCTCCTGCAAATCCGAGATTCTGTACATTTTCTATAAGTGTTATCGGAAACGTCTCAAGTTGAGCGTGAATGCTCGTGGTGGGATCATCATTCACGACAATAATTTCATAGCCTTTCAAATAGGGGAGATTGTGCTTTAGATTTGCGACAAAGTCATCGGTCTTTTTATATACCGGTATTACAACGCTGATCACAGTGTGGTTATTTGATTAACTGCTTAATATTGTTTTTATACACTTCGTATGAAAAATTTTTCTGTGCAAAATCATGCGCCTGCACTGCAATGATGTTCGTTGTTGCATCGTTATTCATCGAAGCGATCATCTTTTCTTTGAGTTCCGAAAGCGATTGAAAGAGATATCCATTTACCCCATCGGCGATGAGCTCCTTGGGACCACCAGCGTTATAACAAAAGGGAACTACGCGCATTGCCATTGCTTCGATAGGAGTGATTCCGAGATGTTCCACGAGCTCGGGGTGTTTGCGATCGTCGACTCCGTACCCAGCAAAGTGCCAGTAGTACCGGGCGGATAGATAGAGCCCGAGCAGCTCGTCGTACGAGACATTTGGTTTAAGGGTTATTCTTGGAGATGCCTTTGCCTTGAGAGCAAGTTTTTCAAAGTACGGCCGATCTTCCTCTTTCAAACCTCCGGCGAGGACGAGTCGATATCCTTTGAAGATTGCTTCGTTTTTCATAAAGAACTCGATCATTGTTTCGTGATTCTTTGAGTGGAGTGTCCCAAAAAATCTTCCCACCGAAAGAATGACCGATTCTTTTTTATTCTCAGGTGACTCTAAAAAGTTTTTGTCGAGAAAGGGGTAGAGTACCGTCGAGCGCACTCCCCATCGAGACAAAAAGGATTGGGTAAAGTGAGAGTTTGCTACAAACTGCCAGTTGAGATGTTTTACACGATTTAGTTGTGATGCAAGGTAGAGGTGTCGTTGGGGAACCATGGCGTGCACGATATTTTTCTTCGCTCCAGAGAAAAAATAACTTCCATCACTGATGTACAGAAACACATCGTACTCTTTCAGTTTGAGAAATCTCTGAAATGAATTGAGCGACGCATCTTGGAAGATGTTCTTTTCAAACCGTAACTGCTTAAAGGAGATATTGAGTCGCTGCTTAATATCCTCCTCAAGGTTTGTATTCCAGTAGATCGTAGGCCGATACCCCAGATCTTCGCAGGTTGCGAGCATCTGGAGGAGATACTTCTCTCCACCTCCGAGTACATCGAGGTAGGGATCGTAAAACCCTACATTACGCACGGTTCGCATGGGATTGCTCATAAACAAATAAATAGGTGATGGTCTTTGAGAATGCTTGGTAGATTGACTCTGCAATTCCTGCAGAACCATCAAGAAATCCAAGATTACGGAACATTCTCCGATAGAGTTCACCAAGGAACTTTCGCAGAAAGATAATCGGTGAAGCCGCTCTCCCTGCGCGACTGAGAAGTTCCGACTCCGTCCCCTCAAAAATAATTGTTTTTTCAACCATGGCATGAAAGTTGCCATGAGAGTAGTGGAGGAGTGGTTGGTTGAGATGCAGTACGTCTCCTTCAATGATCGGTGTAGCGTGAATGACCGCCGGCCAGTCCTTCAGCGTGCTCTTACGGAGCAAACGAGTCTGATAGTCGGGCCACCATCCACCATGCCTCAGCCATGTCGAGGCACCAAAAATATTTTTTCTTGGTACGCGATATGCGCCGACCCCAACGCGGGGTTCTGAGCTATCGGACACGAGCTGCTGCACCTCGAGAGCGAGATCCTTCGTGATAACTTCATCGGAGTCGAGTATGAAGAACCAATCGGTCGAGATGGTGCGAATACCCTTCATGCGTACCAACTCCACATACTGGACGTGCTCTACTGAATGTACTCGCGCCCCTGCTGCTGTAGCTTTTCGCGCCGATTGATCGGTGCTTCCAATATCAATCACGATAACGTGTGGGCTCAGCAGCTTTGCGCTCGACACTGCGCGTGCGATATGTTGTTCATCATTTGAGACGTAGATGAGTACCGATATGTCGTTTTTAGGCATTATGTTATATTATAGAACATATAACCATGGTAGTTGCCTACGTGATTACGCTAGCGTTATTTGCTCTTTACTCTTACACGCAGATCGATCTGAATCTAACCTTAAGTAAGATTGGCCCATGGGCACAGTTCAGAAACGCAATGGTGCAGATCGGCTATTTTCATCGGCCAGAGTCAACCGTTTTATTTCTGATTCTTCTCGCAGCGCTATTCGGAGCGCATTTTTGGTTCATGCAGCATCATCGTAAATATTCACCGCTTACGATTGCGGCAATCTCAGCAGCGTTACTCCTTGGTGCATACCCGTTTCTTTCTCACGATCTTTTTAACTACATGTTCGACGCAAAGATACTCACGTTCTATCATCAGAATCCCTATCTCTATCGCGCAATGGATTTTCCACAGGCTCCAGAACTTCTCTTCATGCACTGGGTTCATCGAACCTATCCCTATGGACCTACATTTTTGCCGATAACGCTTATTCCATCGTTTCTCGGGTTTGGCAAATTCATCATCAGTTATGGACTGTTCCGAATACTGTTCGCGCTCAGCTATCTTCTTGGCGTTTGGTCACTGTCGAAGATGAATCGAAGCTGGGGATTGTTTTTTGCTACGCACCCACTGGTGCTCGTTGAAGGATTGATGAACAACCACAATGATCTTCTTGCGGTTGGACTTACGCTGTACGGTATCCAACTCATTCACTCGAACCAGGGACGTTGGGGAAGAGTACTGTTGCTGATCTCTGGGGGTATAAAATATCTGACACTTCCATTCGTATACATCGGAAAAAAATCATCTTGGCTTAACCGATCAATCCTGGTATTTGTTCTGTTGCTCTTGGGGTATCTTACCTTTCTCCAGGAGGTACAGGCATGGTATTTTCTGGTTTTGTTCGGCTTCCTTCCCTATGGATTCCAATGGCTTCGCGAACTCTGGATCTTCTTTGCAGGTTTGTTGATCAGTTACTATCCGTTTGTGCTGTATGGCACCTGGGGGGAACAGATCAACGTAGATCGCAAGCATTTTGTTATGATTGTATTTGCTATGATTAATGCAGCCGTGCTCATCGCACGGAGAAAGGTGCTCGTACGTCAGACAACTCTATGAAGCGACTATTTGGTTTAGTTAAGAATCACCTCCCGACTATTCTTTTATACGGAGTGATCTGTTGTCTCTTTGTTGTGACGAGTAGATACGTAGATTATCCTGATGAGTACATCAATCTCCTTGCCGGAAAAACAATATTGAACGGCGGGCTTCCCTATAAAGATTTTTGGGATCACCACCTTCCATTTGCATGGTACTCAGGAGCCGTTATGCTGCTACTTACTGGACAGTCGTTTGTGAAAACGCGGCTCTTGTGGGCACTCCTGCAGTTCGGTTCCTTTGTGGTGTTGGACCGGTGGCTGCAAAAAAGACACCACGCGATTCTCAGACCGTTCCGCGCGTTCATGCTGGTCTATCCTGCACTTGCGCTCTACTTTTGGTTCCATCTATTCCTCGCCGATAGTCTTGCGGTGTTGTTCTTTAGTCTTGCGTTCTGGATGCTCCTTGCGGAGACGTTTACAAAGTCTCGATCGGTGCGAACACTGTATCTATCATCGTTCTTTGTATTTTGTATGGTGATGTCATCTGCGACCTTTCTCTACATGGGAGCTGTTCTCTACCTCTGGCACGCTTACTTATTGGGATGGAAGCCGAATAGCGCAATGGTGAAGTTAGTCGGTTGGTCGTTGCTTCCGTACGGACTGTTCGTTGGTATTCTCATGATGACGAATACCTGGAATGAGTTCTATTTTGCAAACTTTGTCTACAACACGAAGTACTACATCAGTATCCCGAACTACGTACGCGGCGCTCACTTTAACCCAATCAAGTTTAGTCTGACACTGGTTGCAAACTTTCTCGATGGCTATCTTCCATTGCTTTCACAGATCAAGCATCTCGATCTCTATCTCCCGGTAGGAACGATGGCAGGGCTTGGTACACTCAGCCTGATCGGCATTTTCTTTGCGAAGGATTGGATTCTTGGCGTTCTGTTCTTTTTTCTTGTTGCACTGTCTGCTCCACGGAGTAATCTACAGGCATTTCACGAAACGGACTACCAGTCTGCAATGTTTTTGGTGCTCGGTCTTTCTTCTACGGTCGTTGCGCTATGGCAGTTATTTGAGACGAAAGCGAAGGAGGAGTGGCTTGCAGATTTCCAGCGAGTGGTTCGATTTGTACTCCTGACATTCTTCATTTTCACCACGATCTTCTTAATCGCACACTCATTTCAAGTAGGGTACAAGCTGTATACACAGAAGTTTCCTTCGATCCATAACGGAGGAGCAGCTGCGCAGTTCGTCGATGAAGTCCTCAAGGACGGTGACTATTATTTTGTCGGCCCATATGAGCCGCATGAGTCGTTCTATGTGCAGAAGGGTCGGTGGACGGGAAAGCACCCATCACTCCTCCCTCAGTTCCGAGAGGGTCCAGAGCTACGTGCTTCATTTTTAGCACAGTTTAACGAACATCCACCGAAGATAGTTATCTATAAACAGAGCGCCTCGATATTTCAGACCCCTGCACTTGAGTTCGGGAAGTTTTTTCTCGACTGGATGAAGGAGTCATATACGCCTCTCGAGAAGGTGAAGGGCGTTGAGATATTGAAAAATCCAACCGGAGTTGATCTGAAGGCGGACCTCCATATCCGAACAGAAGATCTTGGTGAGGTGCTTCGTTCTCTCCAAGAAAAAGGCTACATTGAGTAATATTCGTTGAAATAGCTTCATTTTTTGGTATAGTAGGTGACTATGGAACGTCGTGGTCCTGAACATGGCCGGAACTACTGGCAGAGCGTAAAAGAAACCGTTCGATCTCGCATTGAAAGCGCTGATACCCATCTCATTACATTCTTCGGAAAGCGGCTGAAAGAAGTGCAGACTATGGCAAGAGCAAAATTTCATCTTGGAGAAGATACGATTAATGAATCACAGCGCAACATTGTGCGCGAACGATTCGAGCGTGGTTTCAGTCGTCTTGGATTCCAGCCGGGAGCTGGTGAGACGATAGCGAAAGCCATTTTGGAGGTGTTTGAAAATGAGCAGAGGGTCGAACGTGCGAGAATTTCAGGTCAGAAACCGAAAAAGTTTTTCAGAATGTGAACCTTCGTTTTGAGTGGTGCGTACCGCAGTGCAAACTTCACCAAATTCTTTCGTTGATACTTCTTATGAAGCGTCGAGCCAGAGCCATCGGTCGACTGGGATACCATGTGCCAGATCTTGATTGATGGGTCGTAGACGAGTGCGACATTCTTGCGTTTGGCTCGTTCGCAGTAGTCAGCATCTTCGTAGTAGAGAAAATATGATTCGTCCCAGTACCCGAGCTGGTGAAGAACAGCTTCATCAAAGGCCATAAAGCATCCCGTAATGAACGATGTTCGTTCAGGTTGAGTGAACTGACCTCGATCAATCTCATCGACTCCACGATGTGCTGGTTGGCTGTGCGCCCAGTCAACGTATCCACCAGCATACCAGAAGACCTTTCCAAGGTCTTTTTTTGAATAGCGATCATGATGGAACTCATACCCCGGAGCGTAGTAAATAGCTCCGCCAATGAGTGTATCAGGATTTTTTTTGATTGCAGTGATTGTTGTATCGACGAAGTCCTTTGCTACAAACGTATCATCATTGATCACGCAAAACAATTTCTGGCCGCGATTGCGTGCTTCTTTCAGTCCTTCATTGACACCGGCTGCGTATCCTCGATTGGGTCGGTGAAGTATCTGGATGTCACAGTGACTCGTTGTCGGATACGGTATCTCATTACCGGATATATCGACGATGTAGAGCGTTATGTTTCCCTGTGTATTGTCGAGAGACTCAAGCAGTTTGGGGATTGCTTTCTTGTTGTAGGAAACGGTGATTACTGCCAGCTGATCAGACATGAGTGCGTTTGAGTTCTAATAATTCGTGTAAGATATTTGTTCGAAAAACGTAGGTCATAAGTCCGAAATACGTAACAGCTCCCACCAACAGGGTAAACAGGAAGCCAACGCCATCAACCGCTGGAATAGCGACATGCATACCAAAGAGAACCAGACCCATACCACCGCTTGCCATAAGTGGTCGATAGATGGATGGTAGGATCTTCATCTGGAGCGTTGACTTCACCTTGATCAGGAGGAGGCCGAGCGTTGAGGAGACGATGATGTGCGTAATTGGGAATCCATACTGTTGAAATCGAGCGGTCATGATCGGGGTGAGAATCCAGGTTACGGCAGTGATTAGGAACATAAATGAAAATGTTATCTTCACCTTACCGAGCGCATTAAAGAGTGCCATAAACGGGGCAGAGAACGAAACAATGAGCGATGACAGTGCGAAGATATAGAACAGGGGAATTGCCGGTTCCCACTTGCTGTACTGTGGAATGAGCTTCACTAACATCGGCAGAGCAAACATCATCCCGACCAGAACTGGTGCAAGAAGCATCGTCTGGTAGTACAACAGTTTGTGACTGATATTTCGCAATTTTTCTTTGTCATCTTGGACACGTGCCATCACCGGAAAGAGTACTCTTCCTACGTTATCCATGAATACCCGAAGCGGCGCATCTGCCCATTTTTTTGCCCATCCAACATACCCAAGGAGTTCGAAGCCAAGAATTTTTCCCAGAAAAAGGGTAATAAGGTCATCCTTGAATAACGCGAGGAACGAGGTTGCTTGAAATGGTACGCCGAATGAGAGGAGGGTCTTGAGCGATCGTTTATGAATACCGAGTTGTGGGGTCCACGGTGAAATTTTATAAATCATCACCAGTCCAACGATGGCTCTCAGCAATACAGCATAGGTGAAGCTCATCAGGCTGAACTGAAGAATTGCCAACACAGAGACCGCAGTATAGAACAGGGTATTCTCAACCACCTGTACATACACAACCTTGTTGAACTGTATATGTCGTTCCAGAAACACCGATGGTATGGTTTTCAGAGAAGAAACAAAGAACGAGAACAGAAGCGCCCAATAGAGATATATTCCCTCTTGAGGAAGGTCGTAAAATGATCGAACAAAAGGAGTGATCGTAAATCCAACGCTGATGAGCGTCACGATGAGGGCCTGTTGTACGGTGAAGGTTGTTCTCACATCATCGTCGGTCATCTCCTTCTTTTGGATGAGCGACGCTGCAAGTCCAAAGTCGGAAAAGTAGTTGAGAAGTGCGATAACCGAAAGAACTGTAATGTAGATACCGAAGATATGGGGACTCAGGAGAATGGTAACAATGAGATTCGCTACCAGTCCTAAGATAGCAGAGTATCCACTCTGAAAGAACAGGCTGATAGTGCTGATAAATCCTCTTCGTTTAAGTTCGTCCTTACTGAGCGTATCCATTATAATAATTTCAATGTTTTTACTGCTTGTACTGATTATAACAATTCCTGCATTTATTAGTCTTCTGAACCCTTGGTACTTTTCCATGCATGACTTTCAACACGTCGCGCGACTGTTTCTGCTTGACACCGGTATTCATCAAGGGACGCTCTTCCCACGATGGGTCGATATGCTGGGATTTAATTTTGGATATCCACTCTTCAACTTTTATCCTCCGCTGATCTACTACATCGCTGAGATCGCGCGATTGATGGGGGCGTCCTATACCTGGGCAATCAAGGCGATGGTCATCGCAGGATATCTTGTTGGCGCAGTTGGTGTGTACTTGCTTGGAAGAACGCTATTTATGAAGCGGGTTTCAGCCGTGGTTGCATCGGTGCTTTTTACTTTTTTTACCTATCACGCAACGTTGGTATTCGTACGAGGAGCATTTGCAGAGTTTTGGGGAATGAATCTGCTTCCGTATGCATTTCTTTCACTTGAACATCTCAGAGAGCGTAAGTCGGCGCAGTCTGCGGCATGGTTCGGATTGGTATTTGCCCTCATCGTGTTATCTCATGTGTTTGTTGCGTTTCCGTTTATCATATTCTGTGGAACGTATGTGCTCCTTACCCTGCCGTGGGAAAAGAGCAAGATCAGATATCTTGTTTCGATGATGGTTGGTGGATCGATGGGGTTAGGGCTGTCAGCATTTTTTTGGCTCCCCTCCATGCTGGAGAGATCGTTTACGCTCGTAGACACCATTCTTACTCGGGAGCTTGCCTCGTACACCATACATTTCGTACAGCCGATGCAGTTGTGGTTTTCACCGTGGGGGTATGGGGGATCCGGTGCCGGTTACGCAGATGGGATGAGCTTTCAGCTCGGAAAGCTGCACATCCTTGCAGCGCTCGGTTCGTTTCTCTTATTTTCATTCGGTCTTCTCAGAAAAAAAATAACTCAGCCAACGGTGATTCGATATGGTTCATATGTGGTATTACTATGTGTGTCGTTATTTCTCACGACCGAATACTCACGACCGGTATGGGATGCGATACCTCAGCTCCAGTATCTCCAGTTTCCTTGGAGGATGCTATCGTTTACCGGTCTCTTTATTGCGATTGTTGGCGCATACGCGCTTGATATGCTCTTCTCCAGTGAGGTGGTCAGACCACGCGCTCTCGTTCAGTTCGCTCTTGGCACAGTGATTGTTGTGGCAGTTGTGTTTCAGTATGGGAAGTACTTCAAGCCACTGGGTTATCTTATGGTGAAGGACAGCTCGCTCACGTCCTTTGCGGAGATCACCTGGAGGGTAAGTCGTAGCTCATTTGAATTTAGTCCTCATGGTGTACCGCTCACCATGTCGCCATACGGTACGAGTATCCTTGACATTGATCAAATAGATATTCCCACACTACCATTTCAGACTCAGCAGAACAGCGTAGTGGTGAATGTTGTGAAGAATCACTTTAACCACAAGGCATTTGAGGTAACCGCTCCAGAGGAATCTCTGTTTCAGCTGAACACATTTTATTTTCCGGGATGGGTCGCAGTGCTTGACGGAACACCAATTAAGATCAATAGCATGAATCGATACAATCTCATTCGAGTCCAGATCCCAACAGGAAGTCATCTGCTTGAGTTTCGATTTGAGGACACCCCTGTCAGAAGAGCTGCAAATGGAGCATCGGGTCTTACGGTGTTCGTGGTGTTGTCACTGCTTGGCATCGGTCAGCTCAAGAAGCGTAAAGCGTGAGTCACCGTATGGTCTGGTATATTCATGAATAAGCTTAAGTGGCCAGATCGGGAGAATGTCCTTCATCTGTTTATGTGAATACACAACAAGAACTGTGTGAGTAGCTAGATCTTTTTGATTGTCGTACAGATCTTTCTCAGTAAGCGGCCAGTATCCACGTACCGTTATCTGCTCACCAGGGCCGATCGATGATTCGAGCATGTCTCCCACGACGCCAAAGTTCCCTTCGGCGATGAGGATCACTGGTTTTTCTTTTGCACGTTCTCGTGCGAAGCGAATAATATCGGTAATTCCATACCCCGCATTCACACTTTCGATATACTGTCCCCGATCTACCGGGGGAAATGGTATGGCTTGATTGTCAAAAAGAATCGTGTAATTGAAGTAGCCGACCCAGACAACCATTCCTACAAACACAACCTTTTTAAGATAAGCACCTGCATAGTTCGTGAGTGCATATGCTGCCGTAAGTGTGAGAATCGAGGCAAAGAAGATAAGGTATCGCGGAAAGATCACCTTCGCAAAAAAGGAGATCGCAATATAGGGAAATAAGATCCAAGCGGTAAGATACAGACCAAGTCGCCAGTCCTTCTTCAGTAATAGCACCAGTCCAGCAATGCCCAACACCGCCGTTACATACCCCATCTCCGAGCCCACGTACCACGGAATCAATGGTAGATTTCCCCAAACGAGAGAGAACGGAGCCTGGAAAAACTCACGAAATGTCATAACAAAGGTGGCATTCTTTTGATTTACAAACTGTAGATACGGGGAGAGTCGTTGAATATTGTAGAGGGCAAATCCAAGAATGAGCACACCGATGTAGAGGAGGTAGTAGTTCAGATAGGTGGAGTTCTTTGTTTTCTTATCATACCGCAGAATAGGAGCGAGCGCGCTGAGCCCGAGAAACATCTGTGTAGATGATTTGGTAAGAAGCGAAAGCCCGGCGATGAGACCGGTACCAAGCGCGACATCAAGACGCAGCGTGCGAACCATAAGAATAGAGCCAAACAGTATCCAGATAAATCCTGCATTCACCGCAGAGTCCGCGAGTGCCATTCGGTCATAAAAGAGAAACATTGGCGTGATGATGTACAGGAGTGACGCGAGGTATGCCGTTCGTTTTCCCCAGAGATAGTATGAAAGTAAGAACATTCCTTTTACCGCAATCACCCCGGTAAGGACCGAAAACATTCTACCTCCAATAAGGAGATTTGGCGAAAAAATCTTCAGAAATGGAATCATTCCCCATGTGTGAAGTGGTTGCTTACCATCAGTCAATGAGATAAATCTCCAGGACGCATCCTTCCAGGCAATCTTCGACCAATGAATATATATCCCTTCATCGGTAAAGATCGGTAATGATCCAAGATGAATAAGTCGCGTTGCGAGGTAGAGTGCGGCGAGTCCGATCCAAATAGCTACATCAACACGCGTGAAGTTCTTCCGAAACCAAGAGCTGATGGCGGATATATCGAACATTGAGATTAGTATATAATACTTGCATGGACTACTCAATTATTCTTCCGGTATATAACGAGCAGGAGAATATTAATCAGCTATTTGCGCGTGTGTCCACCGTTCTTTCCTCTCTCAAAGGAACGCATGAGATTGTTTTCATCAATGATGGCTCATCAGATAAAACGCGAGAACTCCTGACCGCGCTTCATAAAAAGAACAAAACGGTGAAGGTGGTCAATTTCTCACGAAACTTTGGCCATCAGACAGCGGTGAGTGCAGGCTTACGGTATGTGACCGGTGAAGCCATCGCAATACTCGACGCCGATTTGCAAGATCCACCCGAGGTGCTTCCAGAATTTTTCAAGAAACTTGCGACAGGGTATGACACCGTGTATGCGATCAGAAAAAATCGTAAAGAGGGATTTCTCAAGAAACTTGGGTACAGCATGTACTATCGATTTCTCAAGTTCGTAGCTCGCGTTGATATCCCGCTTGATAGCGGGGACTTTTGTGTCATGAATCGCAGAATGGTCGATGCTATTAACTCACTTCCTGAACGAAACCGTTTCGTTCGTGGGCTGCGAAGCTGGGTCGGATATAAGCAGGTCGGGCTTGCCTATGACCGCGATGCTCGAAATGCTGGAGAAAGCAAGTACACAATGTCGAAGATTTTCAAGCTTGCTTCAGATGGTATTTTTTCGTTTTCATATATGCCATTGCAGGCTATAACGTGGCTTGGATTTTTTGGAATACTTCTTTCGGTTGCTGGTACGTTATGGGCGGGTTATCAGAAGTTCTTTACCTCGAACTATAACGCTGTTCCTGGATTCGCGACGACCGTTATTCTGATCATGTTTATCGGTGGATTACAGTTATTTGCGCTTGGTGTGGTAGGTGAGTATATGCGACGAATGTACGATGAGATTAAGGCGCGACCCCAGTACATTATCGATTCCACCCTCGGCTTTTAACCGACTCTATTTCATCTTTTGTACAGGATGTATTCCGCGTTACGGAACAGTATCTTGGAACCCTCTGCATACTGGGCATCCTGAGTTGAGATGAGGAAGAGTCCGTGTTGTGTTTTGAGAAGTTGCTCGTAACGGGGGACTTCATAGACGTACTCAGTCTTTTTATCTCCATAATAGACCATGCAGCCATTCCCTCCATACACCCAGGTCATATCGATCGTCTCCTCTGGGGGTAAGATTACCTTCGCTTGCCGTTCGCCAAACGCGACAAGATAGGTAAGGTTCCTTTCTGGCTGTCTGGCTACCTGAAGCGCCACTTCCTGGCGAGCGTCAATCGACTGTGTTGCTTGTGAGATGCGAGTCTCATTGAGTATCAGCTTACCCGCATCATACGTAATCAATAGCATAACCAGACAGGAGAGCAACATTCGAATGTTGGTATTTTTCTTTGTGAGGACATCGATGAGGAGGTGGAGGCAGTATGCAAGATAGATCGCAAGAAATGGATAAAGCGGTAATACATACCATGCAATTCTGGTTTGGACGCGAGTGATGCCAATCAACGGGATAATAATCAGGAGGAGAATCGTATAGATTGTCTCGTTTTTTTTGAGGTCGAGAAGCGATCGAATTTTTACAATGGGAAATGCGAATGCCGCTACAAGCCATGGCATCAATTCACGATAGATCAGCATTCCGTAGAACCATACGCGCTCACGATGGAACTCAATTGGATACCGTGATCGTTTGACGATATTGTCAAACAAGTACACCTTCACAAATCGAGCTCCGTATTCCGCGTAGGTTGCAAGATGCCATGGGAGTGCAATCAGTGCAACGATCGCGCACATCTTCAGAAAGTTGAGTAGGTTCTCTTTTCTGAACTGGAGAAATTGTGCGAGGAACAGAGCGCCCAGAAACTGCACGACTCCGATGCCTTTTGTCATCGTAGCAAGTCCAAAGAAGAGTCCTGCGAGCCATGGACTCCATGACTTTTTTGACATCCAGCTCCAGACCCCAAGAAAGAGAAAGAGGGTATAGGTCATATCGGTACTCAGTTTGAGTGAGTAGATTACATATACCTCCGCCGTCAGCAGTATCAATGAAGATAGGAGTGCGACGGAGCGATTAAAAAACTGCTTCGCTAAGAAGTAGACGCTGGTCAGGAGCCCGAGCGACATAATGACATTAACCATGCGAAGTCCGAACTCATGTTGTTGGAATGATGTCGGTATGAGGAGGAGCCAGCTGAATAAGGGAGGCTTTTGGAGATCGATATATCCATTCCAGATATTGGTAAGATAATGTCCCGTACGCACCATCTCCTTCGCATACTGGCCATACAGGCATTCGTCCCAATCCCAGAGCATATCTCTTCCCAGTCGAAAAACGAACAGAATGGCAACCACAACAATCATGAAGAGGAACGGGAGATGATGCTTAATTCGATGCATACTGTTTCGTGAGGTTAAAATACATGATCGTTGCAATGTCTTTTAATGTCTCGAACGTATCATGGATGAACGAGACGTTCTTTGTCTCAACATGGCGCCAGGACACAGGCACTTCTTTAATGGAGTATTGTAACTTCGTTGCGAGAAATAAAAACTCAAGATCAAAAGCCGCAGAAACCGAAGATCCCGACACCTGTTCATGATGTCGGAATAGTCGCATTCGATCGATGATCGAGAGCGCGACTGTCCGGCGGAAGAGCTTAAAACCGCACTGCGTATCACGGATATTTCTCAGTCCGAGAGCTATGTTTCGCACGACGATGAAGCCAACCGCCATGATCTTTCGCAGTATAGGTGCTCCCTCGCGTGTTGCGTTTCTCGAACCAATCACGATATCGATATTCTTTTTGGCATACTCAATGAGTTTCTCCGATTCTTCGATCGGCGTTGCGAGATCGATGTCCATAAACATGACATACTCCTCGGTAGCTTTCTGAATACCGGTCATAACAGCATATGCTTTCCCTCCGTGATCATTTTCGATCAGTTTGAATTTCTTAAATTTAGGAAGATAGGCCTTTTTTATAATCGCCTTCGAGTTGTCAGAAGAACCGTCATCAACGATTAACACCTCAGCAAAAACATCGTTATCGGCGATGTAGTTTCCCACCTTATCAAGAACACCTTTTTGAATGTTGGCTTCTTCGTTATAGCACGGTATAACCAGTGAGATCTTCATACTTGTTCCCGGTTCACGTACGGGATGACATGTTAGCGCGTCAGTTTATAAATTGTAATCCACGGATAGGTAGGTACTGTTCGGCGCTCCGAAATTCCTTTCGCGTTAAAGTGCGCAACTGCCCATTGCGGATCATTCATAGGATTGCACTCCGTTTCGCAGACAACGAACAAGTGCATCGGCGTCGCATAGGCGTCAGCCTCTTTGCTGATTGCTTCATGGTTCATCGAACGAAGAAAGTATCGGTACGGATAATCGGCGTACGCGTCCGGTGATGCGGTGAGTGTAAATGACGAATCGGGATTCATGGAGATAATCGTCCGAGCAATCTGACGAGCCTTATCGATCTGATTTTGATGCTCCCGCTCATAAAAATAGTAGTACTTAGGAATGTTCACGCTCAGAAATAGCACCATCGCAGCGCCGATGAAGAGCGAGCCTATGATTCGAGTTTTGTTCTGAAGAGCAACGAGTACGGCACCGAGTAGAACATAGATGAGAAGGTATACCCCGCCAAGATAGTGTGCATATTTTGGCCCTTTATATAAGGAAACGCCCAGTATGAGAACAATAAGAGTCCCTACGCTATATGAGAGCTTATGCCGTCGCCACAGGAGAACGCTCCAGGTAATAATAAGCGCAAGTAGGAGAACCAGTGCGAACTGCTCAGTGATGGTGCGCTGGAATGCATAAAGGACAATGTTCTGAAGTGTAGTTGTGATCTCGGTTATGAACGGAGTAGTGCTTGCTCCGGAGTTGGTCGAAGAAAAGTGAAGCACGCTTCGTACATTGGGAAACGAATGCAGAAATTCAAACAAGACAAACGGTGCAAACGGGATAATAAAGGACAACCCGAGGATCGTGGTATTTCCGATATGCAATAACAAGGGATCTCTTTTTCCCTTCCCGCCGGCAGACAGATCAGTTATGTCGTTGAGTAATAACACTACAACAGAAATAGGAAGGAGAAAGATCGCGAGGTAATGCAGCTGCACAGCGAGGGAGAGGAGCACTCCATGTGCGATGAAGTACCGCAGCTTTCGCGTCTCGACAATCTTATAGAGCGTATAGACCGAGAATAGCGTGACCTGTGGAAGCAGATTGGGGTTCCATGAAAATCGAGAGTATTCTACCAACACCCATGAGAAGGTCGCAAAAAAAACCGAAAGGAGCGCTGTTGTTTTGTTGGTCATTTCTTTCACGGCCAGAAACTGAAGCGGTAGAGCGACGGAGGTAGTAAGCGCGACGCCGACCGCAGGCCCGACCGGATTGAACAAGAACAGAGCGAGCCACGGTGCCATCAAATAGTAGTACAACGGTCCAAGAAATATACTACCGACCGATGTTATCGGACCCAACGCGGGGAAGTGGCGGAAGGTTACAATGTCATGCATGATCAGCGCATCACGTCCCTGGTCCCCGAGAAATGTTGCTGTTTCGGAGATATGATAGAGTCGTAGAAACAGTCCAATTCCAAATAGAAGCACAACAAGAAAGAGCCATGAGCGACCACCAAACAGTGTTTCGATTCGCTTCTGCATTACCATAGTATAATAAATCATGCCCCGCTTTTTAAGCATCTATCGAGACTATATCCTCATCGCTCTCTTCGTTCTCATTTCAAGCCTCGTGGTATGGCTCCCATTCTTCCCCCAGCTCTCTGTACTGGGGATACATCTGCAAGGAACCGATACCGGTACCATCTATCGGAACTACGATGGACTGCTCTATGTTGTAGCGGCGAAGTCTTGGTACGATCCCGCAGTGATTGATTCACTTCGTCTTGAGCAGGGATTACCTTCTCAATACTATGCTGCTCATCTACCGCTCTATCCAGCTCTGATTCGGGCGCTCTCATTTCTAGGTTATATCAAGGCAATGATGGTCGTTACTTTGGCCTCATCGGTCATGCTCGGTTGGCTGTTTTATTCCTTTGTTCGGAATAACCAGCTGACAAAACGACCACTCCTGTTGACCATAACGATGCTGATGCTCCCTCGTTTCCTCGTGGTCCGTTCGGTCGGCTCACCTGAAAGTCTGTTTATGTTCCTCTCGCTTGCTGCGGTATGGTTCTATGAAAAGCGAGCATATCTTGGAGCGGGTGTCGCTGGAGGATTGGCTGTAATGACCAAGCTGCCCGGCATACTCTTGTTCCCAGCACTGATCATTACTGAAGGAATCCGAGCGTATCAGACAGGGCGGTTCCGTATGCATGCGGTTTGGCTCCTCTTAATTCCTGCTGGACTGCTCAGCGTATGTCTTGTCTACCTGCAACAATACCACGACTTCTTTGCATACTGGCACACCGGTTACGTTGTGCCGATGCCTTACCCCTATTCGGCATTCAACAGTACCGCCCGCTGGGTTGGCACACACTGGCTGGAGGAGATAGTTCTCTATTTCTATGTGTATGCGACAACGGTCATCTATGCCTATCGTCATCATCTCCGATCGCTCTTCACTTTTTCGCTCGTATTCTTCATTGGGTTGCTGTTCGTGCAGCACCGTGATATTGCACGGTACGCTTTGCCGTTATGGCCAATCACGTGTATAATTTTTGAGAGGTTTTTTACCTCAAAAAAGGCGATCATTGTACTGATCGCAGTTACGCCCGCGATCTACCTTTATGCATGGGGTTTCCTACAGGGTAACGCTATGCCGGTAAGTAACTGGGCACCATATCTGTAATCATATGTCTATTCTCAAATCCGTGTGGCGATTCATACGAAAACGTTGGATCATTCTCATCATTATTCTCGGAGTTGCTGGCTTCATCGGATTTCGCGCAACCGCTGGGGAGCAACAGGATACAGCAGAGATCGCGTACAAAGTAAAGCGACAGACACTCCAAGATGTACTTACGTTCTCAGGTTCGGTCGACGCGGTCCAAAAAGCAACGCTCCGTTTCCAAACATCCGGAAGGCTTGCATGGGTCGGTGTACAGGAAGGTGATACGGTGAAGAAATATCAGGCCGTTGCTTCGCTGGACCAACAGTCCCTGAAGAAGCAGCTGCAAAAAGATCTGATCGATTATGAAAAGGAGCGGCTCGATTATGATAATGATGCCCTCGACTATGACAATAAGGGCCTCTCGCATGATCGATATGCGCGACAGGATGCAATCGATGCCTACAAAAAAGCCCAGTATGATCTGAACAACACCGTATTAGACGTCGAGCTTTCCGATATCGCGCTACGCTATGCAACGCTGATCTCTCCCATAAACGGGATTGTGGTTTCGATGGGTACGAAACAGGCGGGAGTCAATATAACCCCAACTCAGGCCGAAATTGTTATTATCGATCCGACGACGCTGTACTTTTCCGGCGCGGTCGATCAAACCGATGTGGTCAAGCTCTCTGAGGGACAGATCGGCTCCGTAACCTTCGATGCATTTCCTGATGAACAGACATCGGGGACGGTGAAGTCGATCGCTTTCACTCCTAAGGCGGATGAGACCGGTACGGTCTATGAAGTGAAGGTGGATCTCTCGGCTTCGTCTGCGGCATCGATCGCACCACAGTATCGACTCGGAATGACAGGAGATATAGAGTTCGTTACGAAGCAAATTCGCGATGTGCTCGGAGTTCCCACCACCTTTATCCATCGAGAAGGGGGGAAGAACTATGTGTATACCAAGAAGAATGATAAAAAAATAAAAACACCGGTAACCCTCGGTGAAGAAGTTGATACCGCCACCGTTATTCTCGAAGGGTTGCAGGAAGGCGATATCGTCTATGATTAAACTCGACCACGTCATCAAAGAATATCGTCTCGATGAAGATCTGGTATTCACTGCGCTCAAAGACGTCTCGGTAACCATACATGATGGTGAATTTTCTGCAATCATTGGGCCTTCTGGAAGTGGAAAGTCAACGCTCATGCATGTTATCGGTCTCCTCGACAAACCATCACGAGGTAACGTTTTTATCGATGGAAAGGATATCTCATCGCTCGATGATGATCAGGTGTCAACGTTACGCAACGAGTTTGTGGGATTCGTGTTTCAACAGTTTAATTTGATCAACAAGCTCACCGTACTTGAGAACATTCTCCTTCCCACAGTATATGCAAGAAAAAAACTAGCGTACGATCCGAAGGAGAAGGCGCTTTATCTTTTGGAGCGATTCGGCATGAAAGATAAGGCCTACTCCTATCCAAATAAAATCTCAGGTGGTCAACAGCAGCGAGTTGCGATTGCGCGAGCGCTGATTATGGAGCCGAGCCTCATCCTTGCAGATGAGCCAACCGGCAATCTGGATACCAAGACCGGCGATGAGATTATGAAGCTCTTAAAGGAGCTAAATACAAAGGATAAGATAACCGTCGTTATCGTAACCCACGAGCCTGATGTCGCGGCAAAAACAAAGCGACAAATTAGAATCGTTGATGGTGAGGTCGTATGATGTACTTCTCTTTTTTACTGAAGAATGCGTTGTTTAACTTTTCCCGGAACAAGGGAAGGACGTTCCTTACATCGCTGGGTATTCTCATCGGAGTGATGGCGGTGGTGTTATTGACCGCTGCCGGCTTGGGCCTGAAAAAATACATTCAAAATCAGTTTGAAAGTTTTGGAACGAATACGCTGAGAATTGTTCCTGGCACGGTGATTCGGAATGGTCAGTTTCGCACCGGAGCATCCTCGATTGGTTCGATTCGCTTTGACGAAAAAGACTATGTAGCAATTCAACGGATCAGAAAGCTCGAGGCGATCGCGCCGGTTTTCTCGACGAGTAGCGAAGTGATCTACGGGAGCAAAAAAGAGTTTTCTGACCTTTATGCTACAAACGAAGATATCTTTCCAGTGCTCAATCTGGAACTCGAGCATGGCGAGCTGTTCACCCGTTCAGACGTGTCACGAAGGGCAAAACGAGTAGTTATTGGTCCGAAACTCGCTGAAAAGCTATTTGGGCGGGCGGAAAATGCCGTTGGTAACTCTATCAAAATTCAGGGTACTTCATTCAAGGTGGTCGGCGTACTGAAGTCAAAAGGAGGAGGGTTTGGTGGTCCAGATCTGGACGCTTTTGTATATATTCCATATAAGAGCGCATATCTTTTTAATCCTGACAAAAAATTTATTACCTTTGCGATTAAGTATGGAACGGGAGAAAGTCTGACACGGATTAAGCTTGATATTGACGATGTGATGCAGCGCCGGTACGAAGCCGATGAATACTCGGTGTTTGAGCCGACGCAGATTCTTGATGCGCTCAATCAGATCTTCAGTACGCTCAATGTGGCGCTTGTCGCCATTGCAGCGATTTCACTGCTCGTAGGAGGAATCGGAATCATGAACATCATGTATGTGATGGTGACCGAGAAAACCCGTGAGATTGGAGTTCGCAGAGCGCTCGGAGCGCGGAAAGCAGACATCTTATATCAGTTTCTTGTCGAGTCTGTGATCTTGTCTATGTTTGGTGGTTTGATGGGGCTTGTATTTTCTTATCTCATCATTCTTGGGGTTCAGAGCGTATTTCCTGCGTACGTTGACGCGCCAACTGTACTTCTTGCCGTTGGCATCTCTACCGCAATTGGCGTGATCTTCGGCGTCTTTCCGGCAAAGCGAGCGGCAGATCTTTCTCCAATCGATGCAATACGGAGCGAGTAATTAGGTGTGGCGGTCTGCAACTTTACTCGCACCGAATGAATCTGGTTTTATCTTGACTTCATAGCCGCTTGAGCGAATCATACCCGTCAACTCCTGGATCAGATCGCGTGTCTCACCGTTGCGACCAATATCGATATGAATCTGTATATTGAATTTCGAGATACCATTATGACGCAACAGTTCAACGAAGCCCTCTGACACCTCGAGGGACATCAACGCTTCGCGGTACATGCGTTCTTTCAGACTGATCGTTTTACCAAAGAGTTCGCGTCGCCAAAAGTAAATACCTCCACCACCGATACGATGCACAACCAGCGCCGAAACAAAATCATAGCCATTCCCGGACTTTATCTTTTGGGAATCTGTGCCAACGATGATCTGATAGTCGTTCTTGTTCCCGGTCGCCATGTAGACCGAAACAATTCGTTTCAGTTCCTGAAGGTCTACCTTGCCGTGCGTTGGACTGTAGTAATGCATGAAATATCACTCATTATAGTACTCGGTTGACAAGAATCAATTGTCTTTCTATACTGCTGGCGGTATGGGAAATATTTCTGTCGTAGTTGATACGCTGTGGGGCGATAGTGGCAAGGGAAAGATCGTGGATCTCCTTGCTCCCAAAGCCGATGTTGTTGTTCGATATGCGGGAGGGAGCAACGCTGGCCATACCATCAAAAACGATCAGGGCACATTCAAGCTTCACCTCGTGCCGTCCGGCATTCTTCATAAAAAAACACTGAACATCATCGAGTCTGGAGTCGTGGTGAATCCCACAGCGCTCTTAGCAGAAATTCGTGAGCTGAGAAAAGCGGGAGTCTCGATCACAAAGCATAACTTGCGCATTTCGCGAAGAGCCCATCTTGTCATGCCATGGCATATCCTCCGCGATCAGTTGAAGGATGCAAAATCCGGCAAGTCGAAGATCGGAACCACTGGTCGAGGCATCGGACCAACCTACGCCGATCGCACAGCGCGAGAAGGATTTCGAATGAAGGATTTATATGCGCGTGATTTTTCTGAGCGATATGCCGCTGAGCTACGACGACAGAACAAGCTCATTCAGCTACTCGGTGGCTCATCGATCCCGCTTCAACAGTCTCGAAGAGAGATACTTCGTGCGCGCGCTTTTCTGAAAGAGTTTGTTGATGACACCTTCCCGATTGTACAGATGTATCTGAAAGTGAAGAAAACGGTTCTCGGGGAGGGAGCGCAAGGAGCGCTTCTCGACATCGCACTCGGAGGATTCCCGTACGTTACCTCTAGCAACACCGGCGTCGCAGGATTCAGTCTTGTGACCGGTATTCAAGATCATCATATTACGAATGTGATTGGGGTAACGAAGGCATACTCAACTCGGGTAGGAGGTGGGCCAATGCCAACAGAACTTTTCGATGCTGATGGGGAGAAGATCCGAGAGGTTGGCGGAGAGTACGGCGCAACAACGGGGCGTCCTCGACGATGCGGATGGTTTGATCTTCCGGCGACTCGCTACGGTTGTATTGTTTCTGGTGCGCGATCAATTGCTCTCATGAAGCTCGATGTGCTCGATGACTTTAAGAGGATCAACGTCTGCGTTGGCTATCGAAAACAGAATAAAACCTATGCGATGATGCCAGACATGGACCCAGACACACTCGAGAATGTTCGACCGGTGTATAAATCATTTCAAGGTTGGAAAGAAAAGACTTCTCATGTAAGATCGTTTGACAAGCTCCCACTCAATGCGAGAAGATATATTACGTTCCTCGAGAAAGAGTTGCGACTTCCGATACAGATTATTTCGGTTGGCGCAGAGCGAAGTCGTGTGATTCTCAGAACAGCGTAATTATGGAAAAGCTTCCGGTAATGCAAACAGTGCGAGATGCATGGGGTCTCTATAAGCAACACGCAGCAAAACTCTCCGGAATATTCCTTCTGGTTATCGTGTTGAACTTCGCTTTACAGTATCTCCCAGCTTGGGTAGCCGTATCCTCAGATGGAGAAGCAACGGTGGCACAGGCATCACTCGCTGCACAGTTGTTGTTGGTCAGCTTCTTTATTCAGTCGTACCTCATGATGGGATGGGTGCGGGTGAGCTTGAAGGTCGCAAAAGGGGAGCAGTGGTTGGTAAAGGATCTCTTTCCGCATGCACTGAGTTTCGTAAAGTATGAGATTACCTCGTGGATCCTTATGGTGATCGTGATGGTGGGGTTAATTCTGCTAATCGTTCCGGGACTACTCTTCTCACTGATGTTCTCTCAAGCGCTCAATCTGATCATCGACAAAAACAGTGGAGTTTTCCAGTCCTTGGGTGAAAGTCGAAGATTGATGAAGGGGAACTGGGGAGCATATTCACTCCTCATTACCGTTACGGTAGGCATCAATCTCCTCGGGGCGCTTTTGCTCGGGCTCGGACTACTTGTCACCGTACCACTTACCGCCGTAACTTTTGCGAAAGCCTATACGGTACTTCAGTCTCGAGCAACACTCACGCAGTCTTCATCCTAAAGTAGGTGCGGATCGCAGCACAAAGTTCAGGGTTCACCTTTTGGTATTTCGATAGCAACGGTTGAACATCGTTCTCGGTAACCCAATGAAACTCAGAGTGTTCGTCGCTCAACACAACATCACCTGAGAGATATGTACATTGATAGCCAACCAAGAAGCCAACGCGATCCTCGGACGTAACATGCCATGTCCAGGTTACCATCGGTTTTCCGATCGTAACCGTAAGTTGCGTCTCTTCCTGAAGCTCGCGTTGAAGCGCATCGTGAAGGTTACATTCATCAACCTGAATACGACCACCGGGAAGATCGAGTCCATAGAGCGGATCAATCATGAGCAGGAGCATTCCATCTTTTTCAATAAATGCCTTTTGACCAACAGTGAAGAGTTGATTGTCTGCCATACTGTATCTCAATTCCTGGTGGACGGTTCTCGTAAAACCAAGAATAGTGACTCCGTAGGACTAAGTGTACCAGACTCACCGGTGTACCCTGATATAATCCATGCCCGTTTTCACTAAAAAACTGGTATACTATCTCTATCGTTTGGTAAAAGCGTCTGCACTGGAGTCGCGATCCAGGAGCTGAGAGCAAAAATGCTCTACGGAAGCAAACCGTTAAATCGTGCAAAGTGTGTCGGCAACGGAGCACTCAATGAGGGTTGTCTACTAAGATTCAGTTTCTCTGCAGAAATTGATCTTAGGGCAACTAAACCAAGGTGGTACCACGGTAATCCCGTCCTTGAGAGTAATAGAAGTTATTCTCGGAGACGGGATTTTTTTATGCAAATATGAAAGAACGAGAGGTGACTCAACCAAAGACTGCTGCTCGATGGCCAGAGGCTGGAACGGTACCGATAGATCATTCGGTAGATTTTGTCTATGTAATGAGAAAAGACGGTGACTTCGCGATGACTCCAGTTGCAAAGAGAATGTCGCATGAGTATAACCTGAGTGAGGCAGATGTGCAGCAGTGGCTGCTTGAGGAATATGATGCATACTTTGCTCGGCTGGCCGATACACTCCAGTGGGGATTTGCCGCAAAGGGATCGTTTGAACTGCACATATATGATCCTGACTCCCTTGACAAGAAAGTAAGAGAGAAGGCGGGTGGTTTTCCGATTGTGAGTCTTGATCCCCTGATGAGTAGGAATGTTCTTGAGCATAAAGTATCTCGAGGATATTATCTTGGTGGGCAGAATGATTTTGGTCAAGTCGCCCGACCGGGTTGCGCACCACTTACGTCACAAGCACAGGACATATCACGAGCTCTTCACAATTCGGCAACGACGCTTGTTGAAGATGATGTTTTTAGTGGCGGAAGTGTCACTGCATCGATACGGAGCCTTCAGAATGAAGGAGTCACAGTGAATAAGTTAATCCCCGGTATACAAGTTGGTACTCCCACTGCATTGGAGACGATGGGTGTCGAGATTGATCCTGTCGTTATCTATACAACTCAGGAGGGTGTCGATATTTTTGACAAGGTTGATCTCGGCGATCCGAGAGACTACCTGCTGGGGGCGAGTGGCTTAGTCATCAAGATGCCAAGCGGAAATTTTGGGAGGGCTCCGTACATCCTGCCATTCGTAAGCGCGCATGCGCGAGCGGGTATTCCACAAGAGATGGAGCGAGAATTCTCACACAGAGTGCTCAACGCAAACCTCACGTTCTTTACCAATGCTGAAGAAAAGATAGGTAAGCCGATACTCTTGAAGAACATGGATCCAGGCTTTGTCGCACTCATGCATGAACAGTATGGATTTGAAGTAGATACTCCAATGGATACGATTGTCACGTGGTCCATGTATAATCTTGACAGGATATGGGAAGTGACCGAAAGTCAGGGAGAGTTTCAGAAGAAGTTAGATGCGCTTGAGCTGCCCAAAAAAATAATTTTTATTGATGTCAACGGGACCATGATCCCAGAGGGATCGACTGATGGATTTATATCTCTGGAGGAGCAGGCCGCGCTACGGAGCGCAGTGTGTGAAGCGAGTAGAAATGGAATATCGGTCGGCCTCTGTTCAGACTCACCGCTCCCGCAGCTGCAGGAGTTCGCCCATTCGCTGGGGATACAGGGACCGATTCTTGCGGAGAATGGTAATGTGATTTATCACAATGATAAATATCTGATCCTACAAAGTCTCGACTCAATCCCGGCGTTAAAGACACAGATCACTGCCCTATCAGATGAGTTCGGTTTCACGCAAAGCGAGGATAGCGTTGCTCCTGAGTTCGGTGGTAGTCGTGAGCCGCACGATTCACATTCATGGAGTTTTGGGGCAAACAGAATTGCCTCAGTAACCGTCTTTGGACCTCCTGCTCTGATCAATCATATCCATGCGGGTCTTACGTCGTCGGCAATAAACAACGTTGATGCGAGTCCTCAACATGGCTACTTGGCCATACATCCAGGTCCGAACTACAGAGTAAATAAAGGGAGAGCACTCGATACGCTCAGTGTATTTGGCCATTCAATAATGATGATCGGAAATAGCATCTCGGACTGGGTAGATCCAGCGCGGGGGGTGCGATGCGCCTTCGTCTCAAATGCGGCACTTCCTGACGATATTGCACTGAAAGCCGCATATATCTCAGAGAGGGAGTTGCTGGGAGGCGTTATTGATATAATAGAAAAAGTGCTATGACCACAGTGACTGTCGTATCAGATCCAGGCATCGATGACCTTGTGGCTTTGGCGTTACTGCTCAAACTTCTTCCAACCGCCAACAATGCACTCATCTCAACATTTGGAAATGCTGCGGAGCGTATCACCGCACGCAATGCGAAGGAGTTCATTGCATTCGCGGCACCACATTGGCAATTTTTAAATGGAGCACAACTTCCGTTAAATGGTACGATTGAGAAGCCATGGCCGGACTACTTTCACGGACCAGATGGCGTGTGGGGAGTGCACCCAATGTGCGATGTGTGTGGCGTTCTGAGTGTAGATCGGTATCCCGCCAATACGCGTGTTATTTCATTATCTCCGATGAGGGATGCACTATCACTTCTGCGTGAAGGTAATGGAAAACAATATTCAGTTATGGGAGGCGCATTTCATATCGAAGGAAATGAGACAAAATATGCCGAAACAAATATCGCTTTTGATCCTGACTCAGCAGCAGAGTTTTTTGCATCGTGCGAGGGTGTTGACGTTCAGGTGGTTCCCCTTGATGTAACACGTAAGGTTTTGTGGGATCGTACGATGATTGAGCATATTCCCGAAACGAGTGAGAGTAACCGCTGGTTAAAAAAACTGCTTCAAGCATGGTTTGATAAGTATAATCATGAGCGAGAAAAAAACTTCAATCTTCATGATCCACTTGCGGTATATCTCTTTTTCAACCAGGAAGAGGCAGTGTGGAAGGAGTCTGGCGTTGCGGTCGTTACCGAGGGTGAGCAGAGAGGGAGAACTATCTTCTCGGACTCTCATCCGACCTGTAAGATTGCATTAGACTTGAAGAATCCAGAGAAGATTGCGCACGAAATATACACACTTCTTTTTTATTGATGTCACCCACCGATAGAACAATGATTCTGGTGTGGATCCAGGTCACTACCTGCGGAGAGGGTGGGATTCGAACCCACGAGGACGTTGCCGCCCTACTGGTTTTCAAGACCAGCTCATTCGGCCACTCTGACACCTCTCCTTGGAGGTGCGGAGGGGAGTTGAACCCCTGCATAGCTGTTTTGCAGACAGCCGCGTTACCACCTTCGCCACCGCACCAATCATTCACTGGTAGGACTATATTATACCTTAGTTTTCCTCGCTGACGTAGGAGGGGGTAGCCAACTATTGCTTTGGGTGCGTCTTGCGACGTTTAATTTTGTTGAGCGATGTCATAATGCGCCGATGAAGATCGATATTTTTCACCCGTGCAAATCGAATAACCGCCACCATAATATCTCCAAGCTCTTGTTCATACGTTTCATCCTTCTGTGCTGCAATGTTCGTTGGTTTTCTTCCGTGCTTGGCGAGGTATGCGCGCGACATTTCTCCAATCTCTTCAACAAGGTTGAGGATCAAGAAGGATCCAAATTCCTGAGATCCCTTGAGGTCACCGTCGATCTGATCGAGTTTCGCAAAGTAGCGACCAAACGGAGAGAATCTTTTTCTTCGAGATTTTGGAGTTTCGGCCATAGGTACATTATAATGAATCTCACTATGAAACAGAAGGAAGAGAACTCTGCAGGAGGAATTGTTTACAAGATCGATGAAGGAAAAAAATTATGGCTGATTACTCAGCACTCTCAGCACAAGGGGTGGGGATTTCCCAAAGGACTCATCGGTGATACCGATGCGACCGAGTCGATGGAATCAGCCGCAGTCCGTGAAGTTCGAGAGGAGGGAGGGGTTATTGCGAAGGTCGTCGATCATCGTCCGACAACAGGTCATTACAACTATCAATTCGAGGATACGCTTGTTGATAAGACGGTGCACTATTATTTGATGGAGTATGTCTCAGGCGATCCGATCGATCACGACTGGGAGGTCTCGGAGGCAAAGTTTGTTGACGCAGAAGAGGTAAGAAAAACACTTACGTACAAAACCGAGCAAGACGCGTTTGAAGAGATTTTAATGAGATAATCTGTCAACCTCAGTACAGATTATTGACAGGATCCTCCGAGAGGGATAGAATACCCATATATGAGAATGGAGCCACGCATAAAGCCAGAAGTGAATGACAGAGAGCTCAAAAAAACGTTACTTGCAAGCACGATGGTTGCAGAGCTCGCGCGTGAACTAGGCCTCGATGTTCATGTTGAACCACGGTACGGATATGTAGGACGGATACGCCGCCCGGACGGAAAAACATTCTATTTTAGGAACACCAGTTTCGATTTGAACGGACAAGGCGCAGCCGACAATGCAAAGGATAAAGGATACGCGGCGTATTTTATGGAACGAATGGGATATCCGGTACCGAGAGGTGATGTTTTTTATTCCGATGAATGGGCGAAGCAGGTAAAATCTGACAAAGACAGCCGTGCTGCTTGTGCATATGCGCAGACTCTTGGTTATCCAGTTATTGTAAAACCAAATAGTAAGAGTCAAGGAATGGGGGTAGAGAAGGCTCATTCTGACGATGATTTGTTAGCCGGTTTGAATGTTGTATTCAACACCATTAATGATCGCGTTGCAGTCGTGCAGGAGTTTATTCCTGGAGATGACTACAGAATCGTGGTACTCGACAATGAGGTAATCGCAGCATATCGTCGTTCTCCACTTACAGTAAGAGGTGACGGTATCCATACGATTGCAGAATTACTACAACATAAACAAGATAAATTTATTCATATGGGTAGAGACACTGTAATTAAATTCGATGACCCCAAAATGTTGAGAGTGCTTCAACGAGCCAATCTGGGTCTCGATACAGTTCTCCCAGAGCATGTTGAAAAAAAATTATTGGACAATGCAAATTTATCCTCAGGAGGAGATGCGGATGATGTGACCGACGATCTCCACCCATCCTTCAAAGACATGGCTGTGCGTTTGAGTCGCGATATGGGGTTACGATATAGCGGGGTTGACGTGATCACCCAGCAAGATGTAGCGACGAAGATCGATGAATATCATATCGTCGAGATAAACGCTGCGCCAGGCTTAGATTATTATGTAGAAATGGGTGATAAGCAACGCACAGCGGTGAGGGAGATGTACAAGAAGATATTACTAGCTATGGTAAATTCATAACGAGTGCTTGCTGTGATCGCCACATATCAAGATGCGAAGAAATATCTTGAAAGCTTTATCCAATATATTACGGATCATCGCATCGAGCAGGGGACATCTGGAAATACGCCAAAAACAGAACGCTTCAAGGAGTTTCTTCGGCGGCTCGGTAATCCGCAGGAATCGTTCATTACCGTTACCATTAGTGGTACTTCTGGGAAGGGGTCGATTAGCTATATCATCTCCGCCGCACTTTCCCAGGCTGGGTATAGCGTGGGACTCGCGCAATCTCCACATCTTGAAGAAGTAACCGAACGAATCCGAACAGGAATCATTGGCAGCTCACAGGTCGACCAGATCTCCCGCACCTCGTTTATTCGGCTAATTCGACAGGTCCAACCAACAATAGAGGCTATGAAGAAAAGTCGATACGGGCCACCATCATATTACGAACTATTACTCGGGCTCGCGTTACTCAGCTTTGCACAGAACGCAGTATCCGTTGCAGTTGTTGAGGTTGGCATTGAAGGAAAATACGATGCGACGAACGTTCTCAATCCAGCAGTCTTCGTTCTTAGTAATATCTCGCTTGACCACATAAATATTTTAGGGAATACCATTCGGAAAATTGGTGATGAGGCAACCTATAAAATTATGTCCTTGCGTGAACATAACGGAGTGAAGCCCATCGTTGTGTCGGGGGTAACTCAGTCAGCGATCATATCACTACTTCAACGGCGGTGTAGTGAGAGCGGTGCCTCTCTTTTTTTACTTAATCGGGAGTTCTCATTCACACACACAGAGAGTGATGAGTATGGCTCAGCATTCATCTACCAAGGGTTGCGTAATCAAAAAGAATTACTACAGTCAAGATCGTTCAGAATCGGATTGCTTGGTGAATACCAGGTACTAAACGCATCGCTCGCGATAGCCTGCATCGATCAGCTTCGACAAAGGGGAATTACTGTTTCTGACAGCGCTATAGACAAAGCATTTCGTTCAGCATCCTTCGCAGGAAGATTCGAGGTGTTCGACCGACCGATCACGAAGAGGCGCTCCGCAGGAAAAATAATTCTGGACGGCGCACATAATCCTGCGAAAATGAAAGCATTTATACGCTCATTGGTTAAACTGAGGCCTCACACCCGGAAAATGTTCATTATTGGTTTTAAGTATGATAAGAATGTGCGTAGTATGCTGAGATTAGTCGTACCGCATGCAGATCAGCTGTTTGTTACAAAGTATTCATCCACATCAGACTGGGGGAAAAATACTGGAATGGACATTCTTCGCATTCGTCATGAGATTGAGAAGGTAACGCGCGATAAAAGAGTCATCATTTATGATGAACGCGTAGATGCTATCCTGAGTGATATCGATCGCATGAATCCAACATTTGATGTGGTTGTAACCGGATCTCTCTATCTTGTAGGCGAGGTAAGAAAAAAACTTCGCTCGATGGGATCCATCAAACGATGAGCGATGAGATGCTGAAGAGAAAGTTTTGAAGCAATAACTAAAACGGCTCATCATCACCGAAGTAGTCTTGAGGTCCGGCCAACCGTCGCGCTTCTTCAATTTTAAAGTTTATCGTATCCTGTTCTGCTTTATTCCGATCGCGATCATCAAAGAGTTTCTTGAATGCGGCTAGCACCTCCACCACTTCTTGTTCATGTTTGGTATCACCTGTCAATTCAGAATCAAGAATTCCGTACCGCATTCTTGGTGTTACAAACATTTTTACTTCAACACCACCAGACCCATCAGATGGACTTACACCGGCAATAATTTCTTTAATCGGATGTTGTTTCTGTCGTCCAGGATGTTTCGAGATTGCGTACAGAAATCCGCCTTCAGGGAGGTCGGCCCGATTTGTGAACGATCTATTTGCGTGCCGGTCGTCTCGAGAGTATGGTTCTCTCGCAAACATATCAGCAATGAGAATTAATCTGCGTACGTTGGAGGAGCCGGACGCAATTTCTCGGTATCCGGTCCGACTAGCTTGAGGTAGTTGTTCACTCGGCATATATTTGATGAGGGTTATTTGGAGCGGGTGAAGGGAATCGAACCCTCGGCTCATCCTTGGCAAGGACGCATTGTACCACTCAACTACACCCGCAATACACTATTATACCGCACCATCACACGTTAGGGTTTTGGAATGAGTTTGCCGGTCCATTTCTGTGGTCCATCGAACGGGCGAGTGACTCTCGTCTCCAATCCGGTCTGCCCTTGAAATGGAGTACCAATAGCGTATGCTCCAGGAATGATATGAACCACGAACATACCGGCCTCGGTAATGTAGGAGCTGATGGCACGATGCGTTTCCACCGGGACTCTGTTATTCACAACCATTTCTCCGTCACGATCGGTAACCGTAAGGCATGCAACCTCACCATCTCTACTTCGTTTCATCCAACCCTTCACGGTGTCATCGATATGAACTCCGTGAACTTGATTGTAGAACTCCGCATCAGGAATATCTTTCATCGCATCAAGGAGCGGATCATCAAACACGCTGATGGTTGCCTCGACAACCAATGTTCTCTCAACTCCCGTGTCGGTATCGATCACTCGCGGGTGTCCATCACGATGCTCTGGTAGAAGCCACCAGTCTTCTTGGAAATGTAGACCGAGTCCATTCGGACTTACATACAGTCGGTCATATGAGGTTTGGAGCGCAGAAAGATCTCGCCCCTCCTCTATTCTCGCTAACTGCATGATTGTCCATCCTGACTCTTTCGGCATAGTTTTGGATATATACAATAATATCGACCGACGATTTTGTCAAATGAATGGGAGTATGGAGCGGTTCTTGCAAGCAGTGTGCACAGGGTCAGAGTCGAACTGACATCTGAGGTTTTTCAGACCCCCGCCGTGACCACCTTGGCTACCTGTGCTGTTCACTGTGGGCCTGCTTGGAATCGAACCAAGGACTTCCATCTTATAAGGATGGCACTCTAACCGCTGAGTTACAGGCCCGTGTGACTAGCTTATTATACTAAACTATCATCTCGGTTAGAGTGTGGACCCTAGGAGAATTGAACTCCTTCCTCCGCAATGCGAATGCGGCGTTGTACCGTCTAACTCAGGGCCCTATCCAAATTATACTGTGCATCCGGAGGGAATCGAACCCTCATCATGGGATCCGGAATCCCACATTCTATCCATTGAACTACGGGTGCAATCCAGTTGGACTTCGATTAATTAATTAATCGAAGTGGACTATCTCACAAGCGTGAGTAGGACTATTATAGCAAGCAGAATACGATAATAGGCAAATCCTGCGAGAGTGTTCGTCTGTAAATACCTGATGAGCCACTTCACTGAAATGTATGCTGTAACAAACGCTGTTCCAAATCCAACAAGGAGGAGTCCCAGTTGTGATGACGATTGCGCAAGCAACGCTCGCGATTGATAGAGGTCGAGCGCGCTTGCGGCGAAGATGGTCGGGATTGCAAGCATGAATGAATACTTCGCGGACTCGCCACGCTTGAATCCCATCATCATCATAACGACGATAATGATCCCTGCTCGTGAGACTCCCGGTACTACGGCGAGCGACTGTGCAAGTCCAATGATGAGAGCCTGTGTGGTGGTAAGGTTCATAACAGACTTCTTTAGCTGTAGAGATCCATTTGCAATCATTCGTTCAACAAGGAGAAAGACGACCGCAATGAGCAGCATCGACCCAATGATAAGTGGTTCAGACTGAAAAAAAACCGTTTTGATGATCTTGTGCAATGCGAATCCAATTATTGCTGTTGGCACAAATGAGAAGATAATATGCTTCAGTACTGCCCGATGCTCCAGAAGATATTTGAGATACAGCGCGGTGACCGACACGATAGCTCCAGACTGAATAAATACCTCAAAAAAGGTTTGGAACTCTGTTTGTTTTAGTCCCAGAGCTTTACTCACAAGGATGAGATGTGCCGTTGAAGAGATGGGGAGAAACTCTGTAACACCTTCGACTACACCCAATAGAATGCTTTGGAAGATATCCATATTACTCATTATACTATCCTGTATGAAGATCGCTTTGGTGCATGATCAATTACAGGAGTTTGGAGGAGCGGAGCGGGTGCTCTACGCGCTCCACGAAATTTTTCCAGACGCTCCGGTATACACAGCATTCCAGAATCCGACTACCGCAAAAAAGAATCTTCCGCGGTATGAAACGTGGGACATCCGACAGTCCTGGGCTTCAAAGATTCCGTTCATTGGGAAGTTGTATTCTCCGCTCCGATTCCTGGCACCGCACATCTGGGAGAGCTTTGATTTTACATCCTATGACGTTGTCCTGTCGTCCTCGGGTTGGTATATGTGCAAAGGAGTTAAGACAAAAAAGCCAACAGTCCACCTCTCGTATGTGCATCATCCACCGCGGTATCTCTATGGCTATGAAACAGCGGTTGAGTGGCAGAAGTACTGGCCGGTCAAAATCTATGCATACATTGTCAACTGGTATCTTCGACGATGGGATTACCGTTCATCGCAACGACCAGATCTCCTCATCGCCAACTCAGAGGAAACAAAACGAAGAATAAACAAGCTGTATCAGAGAGAATCGATGGTGATCTATCCACCGGTCGCAGTTCCTGCGAGAAACGAGGCGTCTACAACATCGCACGACTATTTCATCACAGTTTCACGACTTGCAAAGGCGAAGCATATAGACCTACTCATCAAGACCGCGAACAAGCATCGATGGAATCTGAAGATCGTCGGTAACGGTCGAGATCTCTCATCGTTACAGTCAATTGCTGGTGACACCATCGAGTTCGTCACTCAGGCGGATGACCACCTTCGAGACGAACTTCTGAGAGGGGCGAAAGCATTTCTCTTCGCTTCGGTCGATGAGGAGTTTGGCATTGCGCCGGTTGAGGCTATGGGATTCGGGACGCCGGTGATCGCGCTGAAGAGCGGTGGTCTCATCGAGACCGTTCACGATGGTGTCAACGGATTTTTATTCGAGACGCTTACCGATGACTCGCTCCAGTCAGCTGTTGTGAGATTGCAGAAGCTTTCGTCGGCACAGTATCGCACGATGCGTGTTGCCGCACGAAAGGAAGCGGAGCGATATTCCTTTGATCGGTTTAAAAAAGAAATTCTTCAGGTCGTTGAGCGGTCTACAAAAACTCCTTAATGTTTAGCTCGGTGAGGTGAAATGGACCTTGTTGTCCATGAACCAACTTGAATGCAGCTCTTCGTACAATCCCTTCGATTGTGCGTTCCAGCGTCCGGATTCCCGAGTCGAATCCGAGCGGTCGAGTGACCTTTTGCCAAAGCATATCGTCGATAACGATTGTGTTCTCCGGCATGCCGGCGTTACGAATGGCCTTGGGAAGTACATATTGTTTTGCTATGGCGATCTTCTCCGCATCGGTATATGCAGGCATCTGAACTACCTCAAGACGATCGAGGACCGCAGTCGAGATTGCATTGGTATTGTTCGCGGTTGCAACAAACAGTACCTTCGACAGGTCGAACGGATAGTCGATGAAGTGATCGGTGAATGTTTTGTTCTGATTTGGATCGAGGAGCTCTAATAAAACACCCATGATTGATGGTTGTGCTGCAGGAGTGATTCGATCAAGCTCATCGAGTAAGATAACCGGGTTATTCGACTGAGCCTGTCGTAAAACCTTGATGATTGCCCCCGGTTCTGCTTCAGGGGAGGTCTTGGACTGACCGCGTAGATCGAGCGCAGATGACAGACCTCCAAATGGAATGCGAACAAACGAACGGCCAAGTGCTGCTGCAATTGCTTGAGCAAATGTGGTCTTTCCGGTGCCTGCAAGTCCCACAAAAAAGAGAACCGGCGCATGATAGGAAAGAGCGTTTGCCGATTGTCGCTGGAGTGTGAGTATCGAGAGATACTCCAGTACGCGTGTTTTGATCTTCTCAAGTCCAAAGTGACGCGCGTCAAGCATCTGTTTTACTTCTGTGATATTTAGTTTTTCTTGCGTTGAGGTATTCCACGGAAGGTGAGTAATCCAATCGATATATTTTTGGGCTACGTCAAACTGTGCGAGCGATCCACCGAACTTGAGCGTGAGTGAGATTCGTTCGATCTGTTGGAGCGCCTTATCTTTGAGTTCTTGCGGGAGCTGTACAGCCTGAACTTGATGTGTAAGCTTCTCGATTTCTTGGAGACTATTTTGCGGATTCATAAATATTGACAACACATGAATTATGTATTATCATACTCATGCTTTGACTGCTAATTGGGGTCCTGAAACCCGCTTCGACTCGACATACTTAAGCGAGGCGAATAGCTTTAGGATAACCCTAAAAACAGACCTTGGGTCAATTCATTTTATTAGTTTTTAAAAGTAAAAGCTATGGCAAAAAATACCAATACGCCTGCTATTAAACCTCTTCATGACTTTATATTAGTTCGACCGGTTGACCAGGAAGAAAAGACCGCTTCCGGCATCATTCTTCCAGACTCTGCCAAGGAGAAACCTCAGATCGGTGAGGTCATGGCCACCGGACCCGGAAAGTTCGATGAGGATGGTGAAAAGCGAATGCCGGTCGATGTGAAGGTTGGACAGAAGGTCCTGTATAAAAAATGGGGCGGCAACGAAGTGAAGGTTGGTGGCGAAGAATGGATGCTCATCGAGCACCACGACGTCATGGCCATCGTTGAGTAATTGCTTATTATTAATTTCATATATTTATGGCAAAACAAATTCTATACGGTTCAGAAGCCCGTCAAAAACTTCTCGAAGGTGTGAATAAATTAGCGGATGCAGTTGCAACCACGCTTGGTCCGAAAGGACGCAACGTTGCGCTCGATCGTAAATGGGGTGGTCCAAGCGTCATCCACGATGGAGTCTCGGTCGCAAAGGAGATCGAACTTGAAGATCAGTTTGAGAATATGGGTGCGCAGTTAGTGAAGGAGGCAGCGTCGAAGACTGCAGATGTAGCCGGCGACGGTACCACAACCGCAACCATTCTTGCACGATCATTGGTCCAGGAAGGGATCAAGATGATCTCTGCGGGATCGAATCCGATGATCATGCGTAGAGGACTAGAGAAAGCGAGCGAGTATGTCATCGCAGAACTGGTCAAAATCAAAAAAGACATCAAGATCGCAGATGCAGCAAATGTTGCCACCATTTCGGCAGCCGACCCAGTGCTCGGTAAACTAATCGCAGAAGCACTTCAGAAGGTCGGAGGGAAAGATGGTGTTGTAACCGTTGAAGAAGGAAAGAGCATCGAAACAACGGTCGATCACAAAGAAGGAATGCAGTTTGATCGGGGATATGCTTCCCAGTACTTCTCTACCAATCCTGAGAAGATGGAGGCTGAGGTAGAGAATCCTACCATCTTGATCACCGATAAAAAAATCACTGCAGTTTCAGATCTCTTGCCGTTCCTCGAGAAGGCGGTGAAGGTTTCAAAGAATCTCGTAATCATCGCAGATGAGGTCGAAGGCGAAGCATTGGCAACGCTCGTTGTCAATAAACTTCGAGGTACCTTCAATGCACTCGTTGTAAAAGCGCCAGGATTTGGCGATCGACGCAAAGAGATGCTCGAGGATGTTGCGATTCTTACCGGTGGTACCGTCATCTCAGAAGATCTCGGCAAGAAGCTCGAGAGTGTTGAGCTGGATGAGTGTGGTCGAGCCGACAAGGTCTGGGCAGATAAAGAGAATACCCGAATCATCGGTGGAAAAGGCACCAAAGCAGCGATCAATGCTCGCATCGAGCAGATTAGACGAGCTGTCTCGGAGTCAACCTCTGAGTTCGATCGTGAAAAGCTCCAGGAGCGACTCGCAAAACTTACCGGTGGCGTTGCCGTGATCAATATCGGCGCCGCAACCGAGGTAGAGCTGAAGGACCGCAAGGAGCGTGTGACCGACGCCGTTGCTGCAACGAAAGCAGCGCTTGAGGAAGGTATCGTTCCGGGTGGTGCTGTTGCGCTTCTGAGCATTGCTCAGAAGATGGACTCGAAGGCGCAGAAGCTCGCCGATGACGAGGCGATCGGATTCAACCTCGTCAAACGATCTCTAGAAGCGCCGTTTATGAAGCTTATGGAGAATGCAGGTCTGAACCCAGGACTGCTTCTTGAAAAAGCTCGCGCGGCAAGTCTTGTTGGTCAAGGATACGATGTGCTTGCATTAAGCTCTGAAGAGTCTGCAAAACCAAAAGATATGGTTGCTGCAGGAATCATCGATCCACTCAAGGTGGTTCGAGCAGCGGTTCAGAACTCGGTTTCGGTAGCGGCAATGGTTTTGACAACCGAAGCGCTTATTACCGATAAGCCAGAGAAGAATCCGGCTCCCGCAATGCCTCAGATGCCAGGTGGCGATATGGGGTATTAAGTTGCTTTGTCACTCAACAAAAAATCCTCCGATTACTCGGAGGATTTTTTTATGCAAGGTTCAAATGGTTATTGATACATTTGTGCAGTTTTTCCTGCATAGAACATGAGGAAAAGCGCGCAAAGTACGATAAACACAATGCCGATTTGAATAATAGGGCTCTCAAGCGGATGCGCCTTGGAGCTACGCTTTACTACGGCACGTTTTTTCTTTGCCATGATATGTGTATTGATAATTTATAACAGTAAGTTCACTTTTTCCGGAGGCACAGTTTACAGTTTGCACCATGTGTCATGAGATCGAGCATTGCTGATGTTCCAATAAGAACGTAAAGAACGCGAATGAGAAGAGGAGATGCTCCAAGCAATGACTGAATGAGGTCGACCTGAAAAATACCAACAAATCCGAGGTTAAGCCCGGCGACGACGAGGAGATAGTGCTTTACGAGGTGAAACCTTCTTCGATCTTGCATTACTTTGAGTATATATACCGGATCGATTGAGTGTCAAGACACAAATCATCCATCCAATAAACAGAAGGTTGTAAAGACCCGGGATTTGAAGTCGTAGGAGCGACGCGAGCTCCAGCGCCACGATAGGTAATGTGAGGCCGTAGAGGCCCGCCTTGTACAATGCGCCATATCCGAGTCCTGACCTCATAACTTTACCAACGACCCAGACAACGAGCGTCATAAGTAGGAGATACATGAGCGATGCATTTACCATAAATATCGACCCGACAAACGGAAAAACAACGATGGCGACAATCGCAAAGACCCGTAAAAATCCTGGAACCTTGTCGACATACGGGAGTGCTTTTGCGGTAAGGAGCGTATAGAGTGACTGATCGATAACAACGTCCTCCTTCACCGAGCTTAAGGGGGTAATTTCGTATGAGCCCATTTTTCGAGATGACTCATTTCGTGCCGGATAGATCACGTTGTTCCGAGTTAGGAGCACAAGAGATCCGTACCGCTCATAATCATCGGCAGTTGCCTGAGTGTCGATCGTAAGGAGTCGTACATTGTCCTTTTCCTCAAGTTTTGGGTAGATCTGCTTCAGGGTGAGTGTGTATGGTTCAACGGCATTGGTAGACGCCTGTCCATTCTTGATTTCTACAACCAATCCAGATGGGTAGGCATTAACAATAGTTTGTTTTACTTCAGGGAGCGATGCATTGATCTTCGGGAGCGACTGGAGCAGTTCTGCACCAAACTGGACCGACTTAATCAGTACGACAACAAAGAAGAGGAGATAGAGATATCCGTACCCGCCCCAGAATGACCGCTTCATCAGATCTGAGTACGATCTCGGTTTGGTCAGAGCGGTTACAAATGTATTCCACCAGTTGCGTAGCATGATGATAGTATAGCAAATGCTCTCTATGGTTTTAGGGAGGATTCATATCCGAGCGCCTTGATCGTTTTTTGGATTCTCGTGATGGTCATTGGATCGGCAAACTCCACTACCGTTTCGCTCCGAGCATAGTGAGTGCGGGATCGTATAACGCCGAGATCTTCAAGTTCGCCATCGATATTCATTGCGCAACTGGTGCAGTGCATGCCTCGAATTTGTAGCGTGATAGTATGGTTCATATCGCTATTCTTGAGTAACAATAAACTCTCCTCGATACATTCCCATGCTACACATGAAGGGAATCGTGGTCGGTTGCGCGGGTGTCCGAAACTGCACCGTTTCGCTTGTGCCGGGCCGAATCACCTTCTGAATTCCATACCTCGGAATGGTGAATGCCGCCGCACAGGTAACAATATCGGTGTTAGAGATGGTGAGCGTGATGAGCGAATTGGCTTTCAGCGAAATCCTCTCAGGAGAGTATCCACGTGATGTTATCGTGATTGTAGCGCGAGTCAACGCGGGTGCTTTCCTCTCCTGAATCACTCGTGGTAACGTGAGTGGTATACCTGCACCAGCAAGTCCGAGTGCATTGTTGAGATTGAAGAGCGCAAGAATGATAATGGCGAACGCCGCGATCTTCATAAATCTTCCTTCCTGAATTTCAGAAAATCTCATCATGAAATAACCGAGTGCGAAAAAAACAGGGATCGTGCCAACTACGAACACGAACATCGTTGCTGCGCCCGTAACCGCGTCTCCTGATGCGATCGCAAGTGCCATCATTGCCTGAGTAGTACCGCAGGGAATAAAGATCGTAAAGGCGCCAAGAATCGCAGGTGCGAACAGTGCTTGTTGTTTTGACTGCCGTCGCACCAGTCGAGCGACTGCGTGTGGCGGTTGAATTACAAAATAGCGAAAGAAAGGATGAATGTTCAGTATGTTCAGTGCAGTACCAATCATGAATATTGCTACCGCCATTTGCAGTAAGAACTGCATTGATAGAGAAAGTTGAAATAACGATCCAATCCACCCAAGGAGTAGTCCAAGCGCGGTGTATGCGATAAGCTTCGATCCGATGAACGCAAGAATTGGGATCAGGTGTTGATGACGGACAGCTTGAGAGCGCTGAGCTTCATGTTCACGCTGAGCAATGAGAGAGGCAAGGAGTCCGCCTTGCACCGCCATGCAGGTGAGCCCTCCGGCAAGGAGGCCGGTTACAAATACAGAGATAAGGTTGACTGACTGCATCATGTTATTTTGATGGAACGGTGCGAAGTCGTAATGAATTGAGGACGACAGAAACACTACTACCAGCCATCGCAAGTCCGGCGATCATAGGATTCAACAGCATACCATTCACCGGGTAGAACACTCCAGCAGCGATCGGTATTCCAATTACATTGTAAATGAATGCCCAAAAGAGATTTTGGTGAATCGTACGTGTCGTCGCACGACCAATACGAATCGCCGTAAGGATTTTTTGCAGATCGCCCTTCAAGAGGATGATATCACCAGACTCTATTGCGATATCGGTGCCGGTTGCGAGCGCGATGCCAACATGCGCCTGGGTAAGGGCAGGAGCATCATTCACGCCGTCACCAACCATCGCAACAGACCTTCCAAGATTTTGTAGCTTTTGTATCTCTGTAGCCTTCTCCTGGGGTAGTACTTCGGCTATCACGGTCTCGATACCAACCTGCTTCGCAATGAAGGAGCCTGCTTTCGAGTTGTCTCCGGTCAATAGAATAGTCTGAATTCCAAGATTGGTGAGACGTTGGACAACCTGTGATGCACTCGGCTTCACCGTGTCGCTGAGGGCAATGACACCGACAACCTGTCGTTCGATCGAAACATAGACAACGGTCTTTCCATCATTTTGAAATTGGGTGACCGTTGGATCATCGCCGAGATTGGTAGGTCTATGAACCGATACTCGCTTCTTGTGTACATAGCCCTCTACACCGTGACCGTCTGTTGATCGAAACTTTGAAACCGGTGAAAGAGAAATTTTCTTTGATCGAGCATATCGTACAATGGCATCAGCAAGGGGATGCTCTGAGTTACTCTCTACACTCGCAGCGAGCGAGACGATCTGTTTTTCGGTGAGGTTCGTATCGAGTATTTGTACATCCGTGACGGTGGGCGTCCCATGAGTTATGGTCCCGGTTTTATCAAACACGATGGTATCGATCGATGAGAGCTGCTCGAGACTCGTGGCGTCTTTTATCAGCACGCCCTGCTCCGCAGCGCGACCGACCCCTACAATAATTGCGGTTGGGGTTGCGAGCCCGAGCGCACAGGGACAGGCGATTACCAGTACGCCAATACTACTAAGTAGCCCAAGCGAAACCGCCGATGAAAACCCGATGGTCGGGATGCCAACAACGAGCCAAACGAGAAGTGATAACGACGCAGTCCCAAGCACAATCGGTACAAAGATCTCAGAAACTCTATCAACGATGTTTTGGATAGGTGCCCGTGATCCCTGTGCACGTTCTACCATCGTAATGATCTGTGAGAGCATCGTATTTGCCCCTATCGACGACACCTGCACATGCAGATAGCCATGCTTATTTACTGTGCCCCCGATGACCGGATCCCCAACAATCTTATCAACCGGAATGGATTCTCCGGTGATCATCGATTCATCGACCGCAGATGCGCCTTTCATGACCCGTCCATCAAGTGGTATTTTTGCTCCGGGCTTAATGATTACAACATCATTCATTTGAATATCCTCAATCGGTGTCTCAATTTCTTTCCCATTACGCAACAGCAGTGCCGTTTTTGCCTGGAGTTGTATGAGTTTTTCGATCGCTGCTCCGGTTCGTTGTTTATGTTTCGTTTCAAGATATTTTCCAACCGTAATAAATCCTATGACGATGATTGTCACATCGTAGTATGTCTGCTCAACATTGATAATGGATGCAAGCGGTCCTTCAAACGCAGAAACTATAAAACTGTACATAAACGCCGATAGTGTTCCGATCCCGACGAGCGTATCCATATTGGCTGAGCGATATCTGATAAAACGCCAGATCGCTCTGATGTAGGGCATTCCCACCGTAAACATTGCATAGGTTGCGAGTATCGGGAGGAGGTGGTGAATGATATTCATAGCAACATCATTCATCTTCGGTAGTATTCGCGCAGTTGCTCCCAGCTCCCAACCCATTACTCCCGCGCTGATACTCATGAGTACTCCCATTACCGTTACCTGTTGAGCCTGTTTCTGCAGTTCATGTTGCTTGCGGGAGGAGTGGTGACTGTTCTCAGAAGGACGCCCCAACTCATCCTCTAGTTTGTGTTGGGAAGAAGAGGGAGATGTAATACGATACCCAAGAGGCGAGAGGCGTTCATTCATCGACTCAATCGAAACCTGATCCTTCAGGAAACTGAGTTGGAGTTGCTCTGTTGCGTAGTTCACTTCGCAGTCGGTAACTCCCGGCATTTTTTTTACTGTTCGTCGTATAGTTGCAGCGCAGCTCGCGCAGTGCATGCCGGTAACATCCAGCGTTGTGTGTGTTATGTTCTGACGCATATTACCGTTCGGTCTTACCGATAATCTCCATAAGTTCTGTAATGACCGTCTCGCTCTCACCTCGTTGAATGGCCTCGGAGGCGCAGGTTCGGAGATGATTTTCGAGGATAAGATCTTCGGTGCTCTTGAGTCCTTTCTCAACCGCCTGGAGTTGATGGAGTATGTCGATACAGTAGCGGTCCTGCTCTACAAGTTCGATGACCTTTTTGAGATGGCCGTGAGAAATTTTTAGTCGATGAATTAATCGCTCCTTGGTGTTTTTTGGTGTGTATGACATATCCCCCCCTAGGGGAATAGTAATCAATAGTGCTGAAGGTGTCAAGAACAGATGTTCTGAAATGAGAACAGTCATCAGGTTCCATCTTTTCACAGATTGTGCACTGTGTGGAGTCTGTCGCAATGGAGGTATAGCTTTGGTCCAGAGAGAGGGATTCGAACCCCCGAAGGCATAAGCCAGCAGATTTACAGTCTGCCCCCGTTGGCCACTTGGGTATCTCTGGAGTAGAGTAATTATACCAAGAGAACGCCCTCGTCGCGCACTTTCCGCTTGCATTTGATGACGAAATGGTAGACTAATAGTATGTCAGATCGGTCTGAGACGCAGGAAAAAGACGGGTATAATCCGGGGTATGCGGTGTTCGTACTGGCAATGTTCATTGGGCTTTTGGTGAATGTAGCTGCTGATATTATCTACGAACGATTCCTCAGATCGACGGAGCTCGGACAGGACCTTGTGCTTGGGTTGACTGGGATTTGTTTCTTGGGGCTGATGTACGCCTACCACACCCGACTTCATAAACCACTTGCAAAGTTCCTAGCAGAGTTTGAATAATCCGGGGAATATGGTATACTATACGTATCTTAGAAGGAATGTTAGCGTTCGCCCTACGTGTACAGCTAGGCTTGATCGAAACTTCATAAATAAGGATATATATTAACTACAGAAGGCAGGT
>CAYOIN010000005.1:0-47851 GCA_964404095.1 uncultured Gammaproteobacteria bacterium
GAAATTCCCGCCTCCGACTGAGGATTCCAGTTACTCGTACAGAGATACTCGATCTGTGATTCTTCTTGATAGAATCCGCCATGTGCAAACCCTACAGGGATCCAAATAAGTTCGCCATAGTCTCTCCGTTGATCTGCAGGGAGATCGTAGCTGATGATCTTTCCAAATTGTGGGGACCCCTTACGGATGTCCATGACCAGATCGGTCATATGCCCAAGTACGGTTCGTACAAGTTTGCCTTGGTAGGGCGACCACTGAAAGTGAAGCCCACGAACGGTGTGTTTATATGAGTAGCTCTCGTTTACCTGTACAAACTCAGTGTTCTTCAAGAACGACAGCTCAGGGTTTTCCGCAAACTCAGCTTTATTAAACGATTCTGTAAAATAACCTCGATTATCAGTGAAGCGCTTATATCGAATCACCTTTACCTCTGGTAGCGCAAGACTTGATACAGAAATAATTTTCATGATATTAGTGTAGCAAGTTTTTCCCCCATCTCCACACCAAGATTGAAGTTTCTGTCGTGTGGATACATCTGATCAATGTTCCCAAGAAAAATTCGGTCAGAAACTTTATGTGGTGGACGGCTCGCAAAAGAGTGAAGGCCAAAAATTGTCTGCGCTCGAGGTGATCTGGATACGGTGGCATTCCGTATCCATGCAGGAGAGAAAGAAGGATTCAGTTGTTTAAGAATGGAAGTGTATGAAGAAATGATCTGCTCATTGCTTTGTCGGTACTCTGGCTTTGTTCTGTGAATGTAGTTTGCGAGATATACCACATGGTTCCCTCCGTATCGTTCTGGAGAGATCATGTTGGTATGCTCTACCATGACTAACACCGGAGATGAAGGGTTACAGATATTCACCCAGTACTGGTTCTGAATGGAGCGATCAAGCTCCAGAAGTAAACACACAGCGCCAAGCTGGTCTTGTTGATCCAGTTGCTTTCTGACACTTTGCGATATCGGCGATGTGATGAGTCGACTGGCGATGGGTGAAACGGTTGTGATGAGGCAGCGATCAAATTGCTCCGAGCGCTCCCCTACCAGAATCTGAACCGAATTATTGATTTCCTTGACCGCGGTCACAGTGGTGCCATAGCGGATCCTTACCCGCTGTTTCTTCAGATGCTTCAGAAGCGCATCGAACAGGGTCTGGGCTCCCCCATCGAGATATCCAAGGTCGAATGACCGGTCTCGGAGTCGATCTCTCAACCATGCGGTGGGTACGGCAGATGCAAAGTTCGCAAACTTTCCAACAAGAAGAGGTTTCCAGAGAATGTTGTAGGCAGCAGATCCTGCATGTCGCTTCAGCCATGAGGCAGCACTGATCGTATCCAGTTCCTTCATGCGTTGAGGAAGGAATTTCAGCTGGACAAGTGCGTAACCCAGCCGGATCCGATCGAAAAATGAAAGTGCTGAAAACTGCAGCAGATCGATTGGTGATGAAAACGGAAAAAGCCTCTTTCCGGTAAGAACACTGGTTTTTGCGGGGTAAAATTTGAGTTGTGAACGAAGCCCAAGATCGGTCAGGAGTTGAATGGCATGTACATCTGATCGGAATAGATGATGATAGAAGCGCTCGATCGCGGTACCTCCGACCCTGAGCGAGGATCCCAGACCACCTGCATGATCTGATTGTTCATAGATCGTCACGGTGTGACCTTTTTGGGAGAGGTAATATGCTGTGGAAAGCCCAGTGATACCAGCGCCAATGATCGCTATCTTCATACTGCTCGGTTCGTGAATGTGAGAACACGGATTAAGAGACGACCCATATACGAAAAATGTTTTCTTGCATAGAGATTCATTGAAGAAAAAAACCAACGCTTCTTTTTCTGTTCATCAATGCGGGTGAAGGATGACCCTCCGCTGTGCGTGTAGGATAGCGGGATCCAACCAATACGATAGTTGTTAAGATACAGTCGTTTGGTGAGATCGCTGTCCTCGAACCAGAGAAAAAAATCTTCATCCCAGCCATCGAGAGCCTCAAGAACCTTCCGTTTAATCAGAAGGCATCCACCAAACAGCGTATGCTTTCCTGATTTTGGAAGGTGAATGAATCGGTGCAGTGGAGAGAACTCGAGTATCAATGACAGTGGCGTTGGTAGCGGTTTGTAATAATCCTCTGAACGTTGGAGTGGCGATGCCGCATCAAGATTCTGAGCCTTCGCCGACTGTGCAAACGAGAGGACAGCAGATGAGGTAAGGTGAGTATCTGGATTGAGGAAGAGTAACCATTCCCCTTTTGCGATAGCTGCCCCTCTATTACAACCTGACGCAAATCCGTTGTTTTCACTGCACCGAACAAGGCGGTACGGAGACTTAACCGTGGGGAGTCTATCAGAGTTATTATCGACAACAATAACCTCGATCTGGGAGGATGGACGCAACTTTGATAGCTGTCGCTTGAGAATATCAGGCGTGTTCCAGTGTACGATGATTACGGATACTTTCATATTATTTTATTCCCCAACTATATAGGGTTGCAGGCCAGACTGAGTACGGATTGTCATCTAGAGGATAGTGGTCTAGGTAGAGCTCCTTCGTAAAGTTTTTTTCAGCGTAATCGATTACATCCTTCGGAAGCGACGAGTCATCGATAAAAATGAAGCCTTTGGGATATATTTTCATCGCCCGTTTCAGGTCTTTGAGTTCGCCAATAAACCGAAGCGACGGCCTATCGGGAATAATTTTTTCACCCGTTTCATTCAGAGAAAAATCGGTATGCTGTGGAAGGCCGTTAATGCGAGTTGGACCATCGATCCAACGGAAGAGGTACGCAGCCGTATAGTCCTGACCCATATACCAGTACAGTCGATCATGCCACGTATCAACAACAGCGGTTCTGCCTTCCGGTATCCTTCCCTTCTCATGGATGAGTCGGTAAACCTGCGCATAGTCGATATTCGAGATCTCCCGAAAATCATGATTAATTGAGTAGTATTGCTTCGGTTTCATAACAAAGAGATTTCCGTTCAAAACGATTGCGACGGTCATCAAGATCGTAACCACTGGTGAGCGGAATAATCGAAGAAGACTGATCGCCATTCCCAGAAAAAGAAACGGAAAGATTGTGACTAAGTAGCGACTGGTATATGGAGGCCAGACAAATGATGTGAAGATGAGAGTGGCGAGTATGTAGAGCGCGATTGGGCGGATGGTGTCTTTCTGTCGCGAGTATTCAACAGCTAGTCCTGTAAATCCGAGAAAGGTTATGAGGCCGTACTGTCTCCATAAAAAAGAGTGATAGTACCAGAGATTGTTGGTATGGAACAACTCAGACCAAATTGCGCGTTGCAGGACGGTCGCATATCCAAATACCATGCCAACACTCCCAACCAGAACGCAGATGATTGCCGGCAGAATCCATGATCGATTTGTTCCCCACGACGCTCGCATCGTTCGTCTCCCAATCAGAACATCGGCGAGCAGAGCAAGCAACACCAGAATATAGGCCGAGTGCGTCAGCAGACCGAGTATGACCAACGAGGTTAGTACGATTCCATGGAGAAGGGTAGGTCGCCTTTTTCGTATATGAAGATAGTAACCGATCGTTCCAATTACTAAGAGCGTCTGAAGAGAGTATCCTCTCGCCTGTCTTGACCAAACAATCATAAAGTAAGAGCATGATGTCAGAAGAGCTGCGCTGCATGCTACCGCAACTCCAAAGTTCTTCCGGACAAGGAGGTAGAGAGCTACCGGAACCAGCGACCCGAGCAGTACAAATGGAATCCGAGCAGCATATTCTGAGACACCAACGATAGCAAAGCTCAGCGCGACGATGTAGTGCGTGAGAATATTGTTGAGTTCAGGATGAAACGCTCCGGTGAAGTATGTTAAACCATGCTTGAGAATTTGTTGGGCCTGAGAAGCGGTACTAAATTCATCAACCCAAAATGAGGCATATCCAAGATTCTGGACTCTGAGCCAGAACGCGTAGATCGTGAATAACAAAGCTATTCCCATATCATGCCGTTGACGCGCTTGCGCTACTGCTGTTGAAAAAACTTATCGTCTTGTTCATCCCAGCCATCGGTTCGAGAAAGCACCTCTATCTGGACAGTATTGCTCCGCGTTTTCACGGTTGAGCCATTATACTCCACTGCCGCAGAAATATAAGCTTCGTACAGCTTTGGAGGTAGGTCAAGTGGTAGGGTGATTACTATTTCATCTGACTTCCAAGAATCTGTTGGGATTGCGCGACCGCCGATTGAGAGTATATTCTTTGCGTCATTATTATTTTGTAGATAGCCGAAATTTCTCCCGGTTATGACCACTCGACTACTTGGATATGCGACCGATGGTCGAACAGCATCGATATGAGGGGACCGTTTTGAAATAATAATACTTTTGAGATACGGAGCTGAAATTGTTTGTATTTTCGGAACTATGAACCGATACGAGAGAAATGCCACCACCGGGATCACGATCCAGAACGTCACCCCACCGATAATATATATCAGTCTCTGTTCGTTTCTTTGTGACTGATTGAGATTCTCTTCTACTCCCCGCAACCGCTCCAAACCCATCTGAATATTTGAGAAGACAGTCATAACAACCGAGATGGCGACATAACACGCAAGCGGCATCACGATAATAAGAATCGGGTGAGATCGCAAAAATCCGTAACTACTCGCAAGGTAGAACGTCATTGTAATGCTGAGTGCTACAAACCATGGATGGTAGGTCTCGAGAAGTTCAGAACGAACCAATCGATAGTCATGATGGAGCATTTTTTTAGCTATGGCGATTGCACAAATGATCGCAACCCAACCAACAAATACGTGTCGGGGGTCAGGAAGAATGACTGCAATGTATGAGAAGATTTGTACGCGAGGAACCGAGACAAAGAGGAGCTGTGGTACGGTGAGAGCTAAAAAAATCACCATGCCCATTCCGGCAATGGTATCAAGAATGAAATCAGGAAGCTTTCTCATGGGTGATGATATGCAAGCAGACATTGCATAGAGAAATAATAATCCAAAGATATGTTTGGCTCGCAATAAATTCACCCAAGTAACCATTCGGAATAAGGAAAGTGAGCAGCATGCCTAGGGCAGAGAGTACGAGCCAGATAGATATTTGTCGGGCATAGAAATACAGTATTGGAAGATATGCAGTCACATAGATCAACGATGGATTGAGTTCGAACAGACCGTAGTATGCACGATAAATCATCATGACTACGAAGATCCAGAGATAAAAAAAGACTGGTCTCGCCTCAGTTTTCATAATGTTTTGATCTGAGTAAATAGATACTCGATCCCAATAATATTACGAACGCTGTTGCCGAGATGAAAACTGCGTTTTGATACTCCTTCTGAGGAGAAAACGATAGCACAAAATAAAGGGTGTCGTCTGAGCTGCACCGAATACGCGCGCACACATCTGATTTTTTTACATCCCAGGCATTGGCATACGAATAGATCGTTCTATGATACAGTGACGGTATCGTCATTCGGCTCAGTGGTGCGGTCGAAAAGTCGCTGAGGTTTTGATTCTGAATTACACCACGGATCGGTTTGGAGATGTAGTCTATTACGTACGGCACCCTTCTTCCGTTGCGTTCGATTCCATCATCAAATTCATGATACTGGAGCCACCGTAGCTCGCCCGATCCAATCGTTGAGATACGATTTTGAGCGATCATTTTTTTTAACTCGTCGAGATTGGCTTGCGTACGCTCATTATTGGGAAGTATTCGGTAGTTGGACAGAAGGGAGTGTTGTACCGGTTGCAGTACCTGCGGTTCCACAAACTGCAACTCCCACCCTGCATAATACAGTTTTTTTAACTCAACGGTAAAAAAATTTGGAGCATTATGGATGACTCCCAGATACAGTGTATCGTTTATTTTTTTTAGTTCCATTCCTATGTCATCTCCACCATTGGACCGCACTGCTACAATTGGGGTTCTGAGATTGTTGGGAATCACGATCACCGACTGCTCTGAGTCTATTGCGAGCGTTTCGAGAGATTGTGGAAGGAATCGAGTTTGCATATCACGAAGCATGTCGATATTAAAATGATCAAAGTAATGCTCCTTCTCCATCGGGACCGATGTTCCGGGAAGCCAGAGATACTCAACAGAGTAATCCTGCAAGAGCGTATGATACTCCTTCTTTTTCATCAGTGACCGAAAATAAGAGTCGAAAGATGCTGTGCCGCCCGTTGTCTGCAGTACCGCTTTTTCGAACTCCACCTCGGTGTGCGATCCCTGAGACGTTCGTGGGTAGTGATTGTGTTCAAAGTAGGGACTGATGGAGGATGGAACAGGGAGGATGTTGCCAAGTGAGCGATCATGCTCCAGGAACTGGCTCATTGCCGACTCGGGCTCGTAAAGCGACCCAATTTCATTATTCACCCGTCGAATATGTTTTGGTGTATGTTGAATACTTTGTTCATAGGTCATCTTCATAATTCCTGGATTGATGATCATAAATCCAATCCACAAAGTAGAGACCGCTCCAAGAAGTACGTTGATAGACTTTTTTGCACCGAGCCCAGAAGCCATGAGGAAGGTTATGAGAAGGAGATAGAGACTGAGAATTGCGTTGGTAGTGAACCGAACTGAATTCTGAATAAATCCAAGAAAAGGTATCTGATAGAGTCCATAATACACATTACCGATGCTGTAGGTGCCACTGGTGAGGAGCGTCGTGAAGAGGTAGAGCACCAAGGTGATAATCAGAATCCGGCTTGCAGCTGGTGTTTTCTTGCGATATACCAACCACACCGATGCAAAAAGGAGAAGATAGCTGACCACCGAGGGTAGGTGGCGAATCCAGTAATCGTGATAGGCTATTTCGATTAAGTTGTGTGGCGTGCTCGTTGCGAGCAGAAGCTGCTTAAACGGTACTGAGTAGTTTCGTAATACCTCAAAGGTCGTTTTCCGTAGCGTTGAGAGTTCGATGGGGTTAATGGTTCTACTGATGATGATTGCATACAGCCAATATGCATTAACCAGAATGAGCGAACCACCATACAGAACAAGCTGACTCATTTTCTGGCGAAAAGAGTTCTCTCTCAGCATAATGCTGATGACAACCGCCACCGAGACATAGAAGATGTTTGCGACATCAAGAAAGATCGAGAGGAGGCTGATGAGGATGATGAACGATGAGGCGCGTTGTGATGAAATCAATGCAGTAAGCAATGCCAGAATGTATGGAAGTACTGAAATGCTCACCATTCGGTTGAGTGCGCCTCCATGAAGTTCATAGAGAAATGGGAGTGAAAAGGTGTAACAGATCGAGCCAAAAAGGGCGATCCACCAAACTGAGTGATGACGTGATCGTATCGATCTACCGACTGCCATGGTAAGGAACCAAATTCCGATACTTGCAATCAGTGGAAGCACGACAAACACAAATGTTTTGTTGAGGATCGGAAGCGCGACAAACGGAAGCAGTCTCCCCACCGTAAGTAAAAGGAGCTTGACAGTAAAGTCCGAAAATCCAATAGCCCCATAGGTTCCGGAGGCATTATTATTTATTACAAAATAGAAATTTTGAATATATCGTTCATACATTGAGCCGTATGAAAAAAACGTCCAGTCCCAGTGTCTCCCATAGTTATAGGAGTTAGACAGGAGGTCGCGGTGCGCGATGAGCGAGATTCCGATGATGCAGGCTATATATACAATAAACAATATATGTCTTTGTAAGAATCGCATAGTTGGAAGATCCCTTGGAGTAACTATTATACCTTCTTCGCAAGTATGAATACACTGGCACCATGGGATCCGGAGACACGATCATGCAGGATTGCAGCTTCAATACGAGATTGATACTTTCGAAACACCGATTTCCCAGCGTGCTGATCGAATATTCCTCTCAGTCGGGTCTCAACTGCGATCCGATCCCAGAGCATGCAGGTATCCTTGCTGATGTAGTATGCATGCTTCTCCACTCTGAGTCCGTACTTCTTGAGCCGGCGCGTCCATTCGGTATGAGAGTAGTTATGATAGTGATTGAGCATCTTATTCCTCAGTTTCTTATATGCAGATGCGAGAAGTCCGAGTCCCCATCGTTCAAGAATTTCGGATACATACAGATACTCTTTAAAGTTATGGCTCGGTGAAGTGAATACGAAATACCCCCCCTTTTTTAGCACGCGTGCGGTTTCGCTTAGCACCGCCTCAACATCGGGGATGTGCTCAATGACCGAATTGCTGAAAACGAACTCGAGCGAGTTCGATCGTAGTGACATTTGCTCAGCGCTTTCTACGAGTATATGCTGATATCGTTTCATTCGGCGAGCAATATGAAGGTCGCGTGCTTCACCGTTATCAACATTGTAAGTAAACTTCGAGTCGAAGAGAACCGAACTGAGGTACCCATCCCCTCCTCCAAGGTCCATGGAGGGTTTTCGAAACGTTATTCTTTTGGTGTTATTGTAAACAGCTTGAAGCTCGATCGTACGGAATAATTTTGACGCGGGATGATGATGGCCCTTCAGCGTCGCGAGGGTAATATAGTTTGTTTTCATATATGCAAAACTATTCGATTCCAAGCTCTTATTTGGCTCTGATTTTTCGTTATCGCAAAATAGAGTCCGTGCATTATACCAATAAATGCAAACTGAATGTACCGCGGACTCATCGATCGGAGATACCACAGACTAATAGCAGGATTAATAAAGATCGCGAACAGAAGGAACTGCAGAATGTTGCTGTAAAGTCGCATATAGATTAATCGATTACGAAAAAAAAGATACGCTTTTGGCAACGAATTGAAGAGTCGTTGCGCTCGTTCTAAATCATTGTTCCGGCTCGGCTTTGAAAACAGTTCATCGAGCGAATGCCAGATTCGAGCTGACGGAGTTGACTGTATCAAAAATCCGGTATCACGACATCGTTCTCCGAGATCCGGCTCTTCGTAGATCATCGGGAAGAGGATATGATTGAATCCGCCAAGACGGTGAAACACCTTCGCTTTGATCATATAGAGACTGTGAAAATGATTCATACCGCTAACCACCGTTTTATCGGTAAAGTTCCTCAACAGACTTGTGACGCGATCGATGGTGATACCATAGCTGAGAAGGTGCTTGCTCCGAATATCATAGTGTCCCGGACCGGTTATCCCGATCATTGGGTTTCGATCCAGCGTTCTACTCAGAGCCGCCACGGTATGCTTATCGACACGTACATCGCTCCCTAGGATTAAGAGATTTCGATAGTTCTGTAGTAGACGAAATTGCTGAAATCCGATATTCATCGCTCGTGAGGCAAAGTAGTTCTTGTTCAGTCGAAGATACCGTGCGTTGTATTTCTTTACGATGGTCTGCACATCCTCGGTTGAGGCGTTGTCGACAACAAAAATGTCATAGCTACAACCGACCGTCGTTCGAAGCGAACGGAGACATGCATCGAGTGACGCCGTTTTGTTAAAAGCAACGGTGAGCACTGCGGTATTTTTCATAGCAGAACATTAGCCCTTCTTTTGGAGGAATTCATCTACAGAGTCACAGATATAATCAATCTCTTGATTTCCGAGGCCCGGATAGATACCGAGAAAGAATGAGTTGTGAAGAATTCGATCTGAGTTTTTGAGCGATCGATACTTGCGATAGTCGATATTTGCGTATGCTGGCTGTTTGAGCATATTTCCACCAAATAGTGGACGGGTCTGAATGAGTTTTTGCTCTAAGAAGGTTGTGATTTCGTGTCTGTTGAACGGGGCCTTGTCGCGAATGGTAAGGACGAATGAAAACCAACATGGCTCTGCTCTCGGAAGAGACTTTGGCAAAATAACATACTGCTCCCACCGCTTCGCTCGAGTATACATTCTCGTAAAGTTACGCTTCCGTTTTGCAATAAATGTGGGGAGTCTCTTGACCTGCTCAACTCCGATCGCTGCTTGGGCCTCAATCGGCTTTAGGTTATAGCCGATTTGGCTAAACATATATTTATGGTCGTAGGGCTGGCCATCGATTTGATAATTAAACCGTACTCCACATGCACCAAGCATGCTTTTATCATTTCCTTTACACCAACACGATCTCCCCCAGTCACGGAGCGAACGAGTGATGCGATCAAAGCGTAGATCATTGTAGTAGATGAGTCCACCTTCGCCCATGGTCATGTGGTGGGGCGGATAGAACGACTGAGTCGCGAGGAGACCAAAACTTCCCGTTCTCTTTCCATCATATGTTGAACCAAGAGCGTCGCAGTTGTCTTCAAGTAAGATGAGATTATTTTTCTTACAGAAAGCAACGATCCGATGCATTTCATTCGGGTTCCCAAGTGTGTGAGCGATAAATACCGCCTTTGTTTTCCGAGTAACTGCATTCACAAGATCCGAATACTCAATATTGTATGTTTCGGGATTCACATCGAGAAAAACCGGTTTGAGTCCATAGATGATGAGTGGGTTGATGGTTGTTGGAAATCCACACGCCGCGACAATGACCTCATCTCCTTTTTTCAGGTGACCAGAAAACATTGGGGACATGATCGACGCGATGGCAAGAAGATTTGCGCTTGATCCAGAGTTTGTGAGTATCGCTCCCCTTGTGCCTACAAATTGAGCGAGTTTTCCTTCGAGCTCCTCACCTTTTTCTCCAAGCCCGAACCATCCGTCGATGAGTGTGCGAGTCGCAGCGTTGATCTCATGATCATCGAACACTCCACCGGCATACTGAACCCAGGTTTTACCTGGTATAAACGATCGATTCTTTTTACGAAGCGCGAATATTTTTGAGATATTCTTTTCTATCACCCCACGATATTTTTTTTCCTGTGCATTCATACTGAAATGGCGTGCTTAGTATAGCACAAGATTATGTAGTCGGAGCAAACTGCTCGATCTCTCTTTTGTGTAGTTGAAATCTGAGCATATCGACTCCGTGGATAATTGGATAGCGCACTGCAAGCGCAATGATTCGAATAAACTCGCTCATCCCCGAAATCGAGAGTAGCTTCCATACTTTTTTGATCGAGTACCGATACTTACCGAGTAACTGAAGCACGTAGATACTTTTGGGAGTTTCGATGTAATCTTGCACATGTCGAAACGATCGAGCATATGCTCGATAGATTGACAAGCACCGAGCGATAAACAGATCGCGACGTTCTTCTTCTGATCGAATATGAACCGAGGTGTTCTGAGCGTTCATTCGTACAAAATAGATTGGAGTGTCGATGTACATAATATCTTGTGAGGCCAGGAGGTCGAGCGCTCGGTCGAGGTCGGTTTCGTTCCCGAGCTCGCTACGAAATGGATGGGCTACGAGAAATGAACGGCGATACATGGTTGCGCCGGAAATAGAGATGAGATTGATCATGAATCGCTTCCACAACCGTCTGATCCCGGTGCGCTTTTTCAGCCTAAGATCGGTGGTGGCAATTCGGTACTCTCCAATAACGGAGAGTTTGTCATCGATAGCGCACGCATTTGTTGCATAGATGTTATATCCCGGATAGCGCTTTACGGCCTGTTGTAACTGCTCAATATAGGTTCTTGAGAGCCGATCGTCATTATTGACGATAGCGATATACTGGCCACGGGCTCTCTTCAGAACTGCGTTAACATTTGCAGCGAGACCAAGGTTTTTCTTATTACGATAGAATCTCACCTGTGGATACCGATGCATGAGGGCATCGATTTTTCTGATCTCCCGGTCGTCGGTGCTGTCGTCTTGAATGATGATCTCAAACGGCGGTACGGTCTGTTGTGCACAGTCTCGAAGCACTTGTTTCAAATTCGATGCGCGATTGTAGTTTGGAATGCAGACACTGATCGTCGTTCTCACCTCTGTTTCTGTTTTTTTAACCAAGACCGATACCCCACCTTTTCCCAAGGTTTTCCTCTCGTAAAGTTGTGCATCCAGGGATAATGCATCTTTCCCGGCGATTCACGCGATGGGATTTCTCGCACGTCGCAGATATGTTTTCCTGGAACACCGAGTACGAGAGAGTACGGCTTCACATCCTTCGTTACCACACAGCCCGCTCCGACCAGACTGTTTGTACCAATAATCAATCCGGGCATGATTAATGAGCCGGTCGAAATTACTGCATAGTCGCGAACCGTTGACCCCACACACACATTTGAAGGAGGAGTAGGGTCATTGGTAAAAACAACATAGGGATAGATGTATACATAACTTCCGATCTTCGTCTCCTGACAGATATGCGCGTTGCTATGAACACGGCAGTAGTCCCCCATACGTACGCGACCTTGAATATCCGAAAGTGTTCCGATGGAACAGTGCGACCCCATCTTGGTATGCTCCCGGATGGTTACACGATGCCCAGTTTCCAGACCCTCGCCGAAGGAACTCCCCGCATACAAAATTGTGTGGCTTCTGATAATGCTTCCTGCACCGATTGTGAGCCGAGGATTTTTGTAGTCACGGGATCGATAGTAGTCGTTGAGCGGCTCTCCCAGCACACAGTCGTTTGCAATGGTGACGTTGTCGCCGATGACCACGTTGTCATAGATCACGGTGCGATCGCCAATGCGCACCCCTTTTCCGATACGAACATTTTTTCCGACGGTGTAGGAAGAATTAAATTTCATAACCCAATGATAAATACATAATTCGTGGTTGCGGACCCTCCAATATTCAACATGATGCCGTTGCGTACCCGCTTTGGCAGTTGGTAGGATCCAGCATTCTGTGAAAGCTGTTTCCAGAGATCAAGCATCATTCTTACCCCCGTTGCACCTACTGGGTGACCAATGCCGATGAGTCCTCCAGAGGGGTTAACCGGATACCTTCCTTCAAACTCGATCAACCCATTTTCGATCGCCTCAAATTCCTTTGCTTTTTTTGTGATGCCGAACGCTGAAATACATGCATACTCACTCGATGTAAAGCAGTCATGTGTTTCGATCGTATCCATGTTGCGAATCGACAACCCGGCCATGGTATAGGCATCTGAAACAGCCCGAACTGTCCATGGAAGGAGGTGCTCAGATTTTTTTCTCTGCTTCATTTTCTCTGCGAATGTGAACGGTGCTATTGTAACACCATATCCCTTTATGAAGGGAGTTGTTGAGCGTTGCAGGTTTCGACGTCGTAGATATGAGCGTGCGTACTGTTCAGAGGCGAGAAAGATACAGGCTGCACCATCAGTGATTTGTGAACAATCGGCGATACAGAGTCGTCCACCGATCTGTGGATTGTGTTTGCTTTGACGATTGAGCGCATGCTCACGGCTCATATACCACGATCGTGTTTGCGCATTCGGATTACGCTTTGCATTTCGGTAGTTTAGATCACTGATCGTTGCGAGCGACTGCATAAGTCGTCTTTCTGAGGTTCCATATTCTGAAATGATGTGGTCAGCAAGTTTACCAAACAGCTTTGGGAATGGATACTCAGTTCCTGCTGCCTCGTCAGCGTAGAGTGAGGCGGTGCCAAGATAGTCTCCTCCGCGGACGGGTGAAACCGATTTCATTACCTCGATGCCGACGACCACTGCGAGGTCGATTTCGCCTGCGCGTATCTTCGATCGGGCCGCATCAATGGCGGCAGAGCCAGACGCGCATGCTGCTTCGTATCGAGCTCCAGGGATTCCCTGAAACACCGGATCAACGGTCGTAAGGCTCGCTCCCAGGTGACCTTGATTGCAGTACTGCTGCGCATCGAAGTTCCCTACAAAAATGCCGATTCTCTGCTGCTTCGCAAGTATGCGAATATCGGATCGGTCGATCTGAGTCACGTCCATAGCATCAAGCACCACTTCCTTCAACAGAGCAAAGAGCGATTTCCCCTCCTTCGCCCAGTTTCGCTGGAAGTCAGACTGCGCGCCTCCAAGTATTGAGACAGAATTTTTCATGCTTTGATAAATGATCGATAATCAAGTTCCGACTGAATCGTATAGAGACGCTCTTGTTTCTGAACGGTATTCAGTATCTGCGGGAAGGGTATATGGTATGCCTGCGCAAGTTTCTTAACGGTCGAAACGCCTCCGAGTAGATCCACGACTGCGGATGGAGGGAGCCAGTTAAATCCGTAACCCATGGCTCGATCAAGATCTCGATAGTCTGGTGTTACCGTACCAACAAGAGAAAATGCATAGCATACATAGTGGATCAAAAAAAATTTCATAATGTTCGCATCCTGATATTGAGATCGAAGTAGGTACTGAAACGCCTGATGGTAGAGGCCATCTCGTATCAAGACAGACATCTCATCTCTTGATTCACTCCGATGTGGTCTGAGTTGCTCATATCGCCTAGTATGCATATTAAACACCTGTCGAACATCCCCCTGCTCTCCTTTTTCCGCGATAAAAAACGATTTGAATGGTGTTTTCGCTCTCTGTATCGATTCGGAATACCGTTGGTCATTATAAAATTCCTGCTCTTCAGGAATATGCGAGGCGAGGTAACGGATAATTGACTGGTGGATATGAAGTCCTACCAAATCAACGGTACGAAACGGTCCAAGAGATCTACCCATCGGTCTCCCAAGAAGCGACTCAAGTTGAGCAGCATGAACAGACTTTTTTTTCTGTGCAAACTGAAGTGCAAGATGCAGTGTGTGAAATCCGATCCGATTTGCAATAAACCCCGGGGTATCTGCGGATCGAACAACAACCCTCCCGAGTGTTTGTCGGAGATAATCACTCATCAGCTGAACGATTCCCTCATCGGTTTCTGATGTCGGAATCACCTCACAGAGAAGCATTTTATACGGAGGATTAAAAAAATGAAGACCAAGATACCGCTCTCGAACCGAAGGATCAAAGTTCTGTGCGAGATGGGTGATCGAGATACTTGATGTTGTGGATGCGATAATTTGATTACGTGTAGCGTATCGCGCAATGGTATTATTCACCGCAGTCTTCACCTGGACATCTTCCGCTACAGATTCCAGAATCAGATCTGCGCGAGGGATGATCCGTGAGAGCGAACTATACGTAGTTGGAATGAGATTCCTGAGAACGACGTCAGAGCGAACCGATTGGGCGGCCCGTTGTTTTGCCTCTACAGCTTTTTTTTTGTCCCGGGAGACCATGTGCACAGTCGCGTTACCAAAGGACGCAAACAACGCGCTTATCTGAGCGCCCATCGACCCATTCGCCCCGATCACGCATACACGCTTGATACGTTTTTTCATAGCAGTTTATAGTAGTGAGTGTCCTTGGTGTCCCATTCACTATCCGCATAACTGAGCAGTACTGCTTTTGAACTGAGACTTTTGATTGCGTGGGCAACATAGGGACCCGTTTGAATTCTGGTGTACCTATCTTTTTGAGCGGTGAGTGTAATCTGTCTTCGTCTTCCGGTCTTGAGATCTTTGATAACGACCAGTACCTTTCCCTCGGTGATACCAAACCATTCATGCCATTTTTTGTGGTAGTGATTTCCACGTACTGTGCCCTTTTTACTAAACGTGACAAAGTAGATCTGTCCGAAGACTTTATGCTTTTTTCCCAGCTCACGTTGTGTCAGAAAAACAATGAGTTTGCCTCGCTTATCGCGAAAGGTTTTGAATTTTGAGACCGAAAATCGTGGTTTATTCATGATAGAAGTCCAACAACTGTTCCCGGAATTGCACCCAACTGCTTGATCTGCCTTGTGCGTATTCCGATATAGAGATAGTACGTATTGAGAAATAGTAGATAGAGTGTCAGATGAACGCACTTTCGTATTGAGTTGCACCGGATATGTTTTTTATAAAATCGAACGAAGTTTGTCATGCGCGAATAGCTCGCCGGTCGATCATTGAAGAAGCCATCCTGTGATGGAAGGTGATTCAGTGCCGCGAGCGGATGAAATACGAGCTTGTATCCAAGTGCACGAATCTTGAATGCGGCATCTGGCTCATGGTACTCCCCCACGCCGACATACTGGGTGTCGAACCCTCCAATCTTCCTGAGCAACTGAGTTCTCACGCTAAAGTTGCATGCTTCGAGATTTGTCACTTCGTGCACCTTCTCTTTCAGAGCTTTTGGATAGTTTGAACCGAGCGTAAACGCACCGGAGTCGAGCCACTGACTCACTTCCATTGATCGCTTGTCCAATAAGATTTGGAAATATATCCATCCACAGAGCCTCCAGAGCAGTGAGCCCCGTTTCATTTTTTTCTGAAGCGCAAAGAGGTCTCGGTTTGATCGGTGAGATGATGGGATGACGGTTGGTCCGGTAACTCCCCCAACCATTCTGTTGGTTGAAAAAACATGATTGATTGTTCGCAGCCAGTGTTTTGACATCACCACATCATCATCGGTGCGTATGAAGACCGCACCTGTTGCATGTCGTAGTGCGAGATTCGCTGCTTTCGCAAGTCCTTTTGTTTGCTGATGGATCACGCGAATTCGCATGCGTTTTTTGAACGACGCGATAATCGCCTCCGTTCCATCGGTGGACTTGTAGTCAACGATGATCACCTCAAAGTTGGTGTAGGACTGCTTCGAAAGTGAGTGCAGCGTTCTGTAAAGACTTTGACTCCGGTTTCCTGTTGGGATAAAGACCGTAATGTTCATGAAAATTTAAAGAAGAAATTAATAATTGCCGCGCTCACATACCGCACCTGTTCATCCGTTAACTCTGGATACATCGGTAATGAGAGTATTTCGTTTGCGAGTGTTTCTGCGACAGGAAAGTCGCCCTTTCGGTATCCGAGCTCCGACCATGCTTGCTGGAGATGAATCGGATACGGGTAATGTATCTGCGTGGTTATTCCTTTCTCTCCTAAGTAACGCTGGAGTTCATCGCGCCGCTGGGTGCGAATAACATAGAGATGAAAGACGCTTGGTCGTTCATCAAAGGTGGTTGGCAGAATGATCTCAGGCACAATCTGCAGGTAATGATTGTAGCGACGTGCGAGCTCCTGTCGTTTTTTATTCCATTCATCGACATATTGGAGTTTGTAGCGCAACACCGCGGCTTGGAGCGTATCGAGACGCGAGTTGAACCCAACGGAGATATGATGATACTTCTCTGTTTGGCCGTACTCCTTCAGGAGATGCATCCGTTGTGCGAGCTGAAGGTCATTCGTTGTAATCGCTCCACCATCACCATAGGCTCCAAGATTTTTACTGGGGTAAAATGAAAACGCAGAAAATGATCCGAAGCTCCCAACTCTCTTCCCTCGATATCGTGCGCCATGTGCCTGGCACGCATCTTCAAGAAGATGTATCTGTCGTCCGGTGCGCTTTATCATCTTTTGCACGTCACTGATTTTGTCTGGTTGGCCATAGAGGTGGACGAGCATGATTGCTTTTGTTTTTTTTGTGATGCGCTGCTCGAGCTTTTTCAGATCGTATCCGAAGTCGTCTGCCGATACATCCGAAAGGATGACCGAAAGGCCGTTCGCAACCGCAGCGAGGAGCGTCGCGTAGTAGGTATTTGCAGGAAAGATAACTTCGTCCCCCGGTTTCAGTCCAAGCGCGCGTGCGCCCAAGATGAGCGCGTCGGTGCCGGAGTTAACCGACACAGCTTTACGGGTACCGATATATTCCTGAAATGATGTTTCAAAATCGGTTACCGCAGACCCTCCGATAAAGATACTCTTCTCAAATACCTCATCAACAATGGTATCTACTGCTTTCTTATGATCGAGATACTGTTTCTTCAGATCGACAAACGGCACGATCATCGCGGCTTGGAAAAAATGCTAATAATCGTTCTAATCTCATCATCGGTGAGGTCGGGATTATTTCCAAAATAGAGACCATTTTCATGAATGAGTTGAGCATTTGACTCTCCCAATATATTCCGGAACATGCTCATGTACTTCTCGAAGAATGGCTGCTGTGTGATATCGCCTGCAACCACAGGCCGAATCTCGACAACGTCTTTACATCGTTCAACAAGCTGATTTCTGAGCTGTTTTGTTCTACAGATTACCGGTATTGCAAAGTTGGAGTGCAGCTGCATGTGTGAATAGCGAATCGGATAATACTCCTTTTTTTGCGCATAGATAATCGGCGCGATCTGCAGAAAAATTTGATTTCTTCGTTTTACAATCTCGTCTACATACTGGAGTTGTTGATTACCGAGAAATCCGTTGATCTCGGTTGGACGAAGGTTGTAGCCAAGATCATAGAATGTATAACGTGAATAAAACTCAGAGTTAATGTTGTGTTTTTTTCGCACCTTCAACTGTGATTGGGTGTTGAGATTTCGATCCCATCCATGAGCACGAACCATCTTTACCATCGTAGCTAACTGTTCACTGTCGGTACATATTGCTCCCCCTTCCACCGTCGACATGTGATGGCCAACGTAAAATGAGAAGGTGCTTGCGATTCCAAAATTCCCGAGCTTTTTCCCTTTGTACACTGTACCCAGCGATTCACAGTTATCTTCAACGAGCAGAACATTCTGTCGATTGCATTCAGTTGCAATAGCGTCGATATCGTCACAGAATCCGAGGAGGTTGGTAAGAAAAACCATCTTCAGTGGATAGAGCGACAGCGTTTTTTTAAGCTGTCTACTTGAAACATTCAGCGTATCGAGTTCTACATCGATGGGAACAGCATGGAGTCCCAACTGTAATAACGGCATAACATTTGTTGACCAGGTCAGTGCTGAAAAACCAACAAGATCACCTTTTTTAAGTTTTCCCAGATTGAGCAACGCTTGAATAATTGCAAGGTTGGCCGAACTACCACTATTGAGAAATGCACAGTATTTCCTCCCCTGATATTTACTGAAATTTTTTTCAAACAGTTCGCACTGTGGACCGAAACTGAGTTGTTTCGACTGGGCAATAAAAAGAGCAAGCTCAAGTTTTGATTTTTCTTCGTTATGAAAGGTTGACTTGATAAGCTTGATCATACAAAAGTGCCATGATTATAGCAGATTGATTATGATCGTCTACCGAATCGGGTAAGGGAGAAGATCGCGACTGTATATGCATAGTTGAGTGTCGTCAAAAAACAGATCAGGGGATGGTAGAACCATGCAACGTCAGGTTTGACTAAAAATCCTCGCAGACTCTGAAACGTCGGCTCTACGATGGTGAGTGAGGAGAGGATATAGATGCCGAGTCGAACACGGTCTGACGCTGGATTATAGAGATGATATCGTCGCATCGACTTCTTCTTGAAGTAAAGCTCGAGAGCGTAGCGTCTCCGCTTATAAAAGTAATTTGCGAACGTTTCACCGGATTTATGCCAGAGCGAAGTCTTTACGAAGGCGAATGTCGCATATCCATTTCGGATCATATCGACGCAGGAGTCGATATGAGAAAATCGTTTCGGATTTTTCGAAACGAGTCGCGCCACAGATGCACGCATGACAAAGCCGTTTGCTCCAAGGGTCGGTAAGGTTTTTTCGGTGAAGGTGGCAACGTAGTAGTTGTTCCTCTCTTGAGCAGGTGCCTCGAGGTGCCACTTGCTTTCAAAGTAGGTCCGACGATCTCGTTTTCCAAGATAATACGCAACGGGATCATTCATGCCAAACAATGCGAAGTATCGATTGAGTGCCTTGTCTGTACGGCGGTAGGTATAGAGAATTGACTCAGCCGCAGCAATATTTTCATCCTCGAGTAAGGGTTCCAGGAGTTCGAGGAGCCAGTCTGGGTGGGGAATAATATTATCTGATGAGAGGTTTACGACAAAGTCTGAGTGAGCCATAGTGAAGCCGATTGCGGTTGCTTCTTCCGGACCAGATGTCTTCACCGGAACAAAGGTACAGAACGAGTAGTTACGAACAATTGCCTCGGTATCATCGGTAGATCCGTCATCCATGATGAGCATGTTTATCTTCTTTCGAGGATAGTTCAGCTGTTGAATGCTCTCAATACACTCTCGAATTATTGCTCCACTGTTCAGTGTTGGTGTAACAAAGGTGACGGTTGGATGTTTCTTGAATTTCATGTATTGATGTGAGTATTATATACTGAACAATACCATATGAAACATTGGAACTGGAAGCGTACGTTGCCCTGGCTCCCGTATCTGGTATTTGGTGTGCTGATCATTCTCTGCTACGCGATCGTACTCAATGCTCCGTTTCTGATCGATGATAAAGCGGGTATTGCCAAAAATCCTGCCGTTGGGAAGTTGTCCTCGGTTTATAAATACCCGGTGAGTGCGCTCCGATACTTCATTTTGTATATCTCCTATACGTTTGGCGGTCTCAATCCAGCTGCGTATCGGGTAATGAATATCCTGTTTCATTTTGGTGCGGTTTCGGCTCTCTACCTTGTGGTCAAGCGGTTGGTGAACCAGCGAGTTGCCCTCCTGAGCGCCGTACTTTTTGCCGTACATCCCATCGCAACCGAGTCGGTGACCTGGATCTCGGCCGTCACCTATCCGCAGTATGCATTTTTCTCACTCCTCACGATCTATGCCTACGTTCGGGGAAAAGAGCATCGTGCGTGGACTCGGTGGTCCTACCTCTTCTTTGCGCTAGCGTTACTGTCTTCGGAAAAGGCAGTCGCTGTTCCGGCAATTCTCGGGCTCATCGAGATTACCTATTTTTCATTCAAAAAAAACTGGAAGCAACTGATTCCGTATGCGGTGATCGGAGGCTTGATGGCGCTCCTCGCACTCTCAACTCTTAGTGCGCGAGTTCAGTCTTTCCAAAACGACTACTACATTCGGCCACAGTACTATAACCCGATAGAGCATGTACCCTATTCACTTACCTTCTATAGTCAACTTGTTCTCTTTCCAGACAAGCTATCGATCTATCAATCTGAGCTCTCGATCACGATATGGGAGTTCTTAACACGTTGGGCTGCGTTTATTGTTCTCATCGTCGTGATGATCTCTAGTTATGCAAAGAAGAAACACCTCTTTTTTTGGCTTGGGTTTTTTATTCTTGCAACCGCACCTTCCTTGATCCCGCTGAATATCGTGTGGGTTGTTGCAGAGCGGTATGCATACTTGGGTGCGGCGGGTCTCATTGTCGCGCTGAGCTATCTCCTCACCCTAGCGCTCGATCGGAAGGCTACTCAGACCGCACTATACACACTTGTGTTCTTCCTGGTAATTGTCTTGAGCGGTAGAACGATTGTTAGAAATATGGACTGGACCAGTGCCACGAATCTATGGACCGCGACCGTGCAGACATCGCCACATAGCTCCAATGCTCATAATAACCTTGGAGATGTCTTCGCGCAGAGAAAGGACTACACAAACGCAGCGCTTGAGTTTCAGCGAGCAATCGAACTGCAACCCGGCGATGCAGATCCGCGACATAATCTTGGCATCGTCCTCACCTTACTCGGCCGATATGATGAGGCGATCGAGGCATACCGCGGAGCATTAGCTATCAATCCGAACATGGTAAATGCAAATCAGAATCTCGGTGTGATCTATTCCACAAAAAATAAGCAGAAGGAAGCGCTCTACTATCTCCAGCGAGCGGTCGATCTCGGCGTGAGAAATCCCAGCGTGCTCAAGCTACTCGAGATAACAAAGCAAAAGGCTCAAATGCAATGATTGCACCATCGCGACTGACCAGCATTCTCATTCATTTCCTCTCGTTCGTTCTCGTTATTGCACTGCTCTATCTCCCATCGCTTTCATTCAGTTTTGTTCTTGACGATCATTCCGGTGTCGAAAAAAATATGCAGATTCGATCGATCGGCAGAATTCTGGAGCGTCCTCAGTCAATCATCCGTCTACTGACCTCATATCTGTCCTATCGATTGGGAGGAATCGATCCAGCTGCGTTTCGAATAGTAAACATCGTGTTCCATCTTGGAAATGTGATGTTACTTTACCTTCTTCTGAGAAAATGGGTGTCATCACCGGTAGCATTCGTTGGTGGTTTGCTCGTCGCGGTTCATCCGTTAGTCATCGAATCTGTGGTATGGATCTCATCTGTTACCTATCCGCAGTATAGTTTCTTTCTTATCCTCTCAATACTCCTCTATCTGAAGTATCGCGACCGTAGGAAGATATCTTTTCTGATTGCTAGTTATGGCGCATTCTGTATGTCCTTCTTAATCTCAGAAAAGGCGTTCATTCTCCCGGTACTGATCGTGCTCTACGAACTAGTACTCGGCTCGATCAAGAGGGCGTATCGATCACTCCTCGGGTATGGTGGGTTGGTTGTTGCTCTCGCATGGTACGTGCTCGGTGGACTTCAATCTCGAGTTGAGTCATTTGCCTCAAGTGCGGTTACCGGCACCGTAGAGTGGCTCAATCCAGTCCAGCAGGTGCCGTATGTACTTGGGACATACCTCCGGTTGATGTTGTGGCCGGACCGCCTCACGGTCTATCAGTTTGATGAGCGTGGCTATGATCCATCGGTCGTGCCGTTGTACTGCATCCTTCTGATCGGATACATCTTACTCCTTGTGTTTTCCTACAGAAAGCACCGGCCGTCGTGCTTCCTCTTTGCATCATTTGCGGTTGCATCGCTCCCTGCGTTGCTTCCCTACCACATTATTCAGATTGGTGCTGAGCGATATGCGTATCTTGGTGCGGGATTTTTCATTTTGGGACTCGTCTTATTTATCGATCGTATGACGCGATCACTTTCAAGGCGCAAAATCATGGCGCTCCTCCTCATACCACTAATTCTGTGCTTTCTTGTTATTCGCAGTTGGTTTCGTTTACAAGACTGGGAGTCTGAGATGTCACTTCGCCAATCGGTTCTTCGAACCGCTCCTTACAGTGCTCGCGCGTACAACAACGTTGGGATTCAGCACATGAACGAAGGGAGGTATGATGACGCGCTCGAGTACTATAAGGAGTCCATTCGAAGAAATCCGTCGTACAGCCATCCGTATCACAATATCGGACATATGCTCGCACTTGCAAAACGTTACCAAGAGGCGCTCCGCTTCTACCAAAAAGCTTATAAAATCAATCCACACGAATGGAAAACTCGGCAAGATATGGGACAGGTGTTGTTCATTCTTGGCCGTCACCGCGAAGCCGTTCCACACCTCGAGTATGCAATTCAGAAAGGATCTCCCGATGCTGAAACCCTCAGAAAAATTCTGGTTCGAATCGCAGCCTATGAGAAGTAACCGAATCATTCACATCCTCATCATCGTTTTCTTGGTCATAGTGACATATGGAGGAGCCCTGAATGCCGAGTTTGTCTCGGACGATCTTGATGGAATCAAGCGTAACACTCACATACAAGAGCTTTCGTCCAGCGTGCAAGAGCACGGCTATCTCAGGGGTGCCGAGTTGACCCTCGCCCATTCATTCGGAGGTCTGTATCCAGGAGCATACCGTTCATACAATCTTTTTTTTCATGCAACATCATCGCTTGCCCTATACGGTCTATTGGCAACTATGATCGGTGGCGTAGTACCGCTTCTTGCTGCGATGCTTTTTGCTGTTCATCCACTACTCTCCGAACCGGTAATCTGGATCTCTGCATATTCATATCCGCAGTATAGTACGTTTTTCCTCCTGAGTTTTTGGTTCTACATTTTGTATGTGCAAAAAAAGCAGCTGCGATACAGTATCGCTGCAGGAGTCGCATGTATCTTTGCGCTGTTGAGTTCCGAAAAAGCCGTCGTACTACCGTTGGTGTTTCTGCTCTATGAATATCAATTCGCATCGCCCGGAAACTGGAAGAGGACGGTGCCGTTCATACTGATATCTGCGCTTTTTATGACATGGGTTGTTGGAAACATCCCACCACGTATCCAAGAATTTCAGATTATCAATCATGGAGAGCTGACCGTTTTACAACCTATTCAGCGAATCATATTTGCGGTTGGAACATATCTCTGGATGTTCCTCTTTCCGCTGCGCCTCACCTTCTATCACGTGCCAGACACTGGGCTCGATCCAACTCAGCTTGGTCTTCTCATCATCCCAATTATTTTTCTTGGCGTTCTCGGATATCGCGCGTTCAAACAACACACCAAGAATCTCTTCTGGTATCTTTGGTTTCTGATTAATCTTACCCCAACGCTCTTCGCATTCGGATTTGCCGTTACCGCGGCGGAGCGATATGCATACCTTGCTATCATAGGATGCATTGTACCGCTTGCGACCTGGATGACAAAGAGAATACAACCATGGCGTATGGTGGTCTTTGCGATCATTGTCATAGCGTTGATGCTACGAACGATACAGCGCTCGCTGGACTGGAGAACCGAACTGCAGTTCTGGCGCACGACCGCAGCTGTTTCAGCGAACAACTCAGCCGCGAGAAATAACTACGGCGCTGCGCTGTTTGATCGCGGTGATTGCGTTTCAGCGGTTCCCGAGTTTCTGGCAGTGGTTCGTCTGCGACCAACGACGAGTGAGGCGCTTCATAATCTCGCACTCTGTTATGACAGAGCCGGCAATGAAGAAGCGGCGCTCGTGCGGTTAAACCAAGCTATAGAGGTCAAGCCAGCTCAATGGCAGAGCCGTTTGAAGCGTGTCGAGATCCTTCAGCGACAAGGCAAGAATGTAAATATATACGACGATGTTCCCGTACTGCGATCACTGGGGATTATTTAATAATGCCGCTTATCGATTGACGGCACTATCGGCGAGTTTTATTGCTGCTTTTTCTGCATCGACCGATGTCTTTGGGGTGATGAAGTGTTTTCCGAGCTTTGTAAAGGCATTTTTCCAAAACTTTGGAGAAGTCCAGCTTACCTTTGTTTGATTTGGATCAAAGTCAAGTAAATGCCCGATGAGCTTCCATGCCATGTAGAACAGATACGTAAAATCATGCACGCTGCGGATGCTGAGAATTTTGCGAACAATATATTGTGGCGTCATAAAGGCTGAATAGAGATCTTGCTCGAGCTCGTAAATATACTTTGCAGGAAACGGTGTTTTCATTACCGGCTGTCGCATATCGAAGGCTTCATAGTCGTCGGTGAGCAACCAACCCTTTTCTTTACACTCTTTATAGAGAGGTGTGCCAGGGTATGGAATTACAATGGTGGCCTGCATTGTCTCATAGTACCCTTTTTTGAAAGCGTACTTTGCAATTGCAATGGTTCTTCTTGCATCCTTCAACGACTCCCACGGATACCCAAGCATGATGGTAACGTGAGGATCCATGCCATACTTCTTTGCAAGACGAGGCCCGTTAATTGCATCAACTTCCTTTGTTCCTTTATCGAGTTTATCGAGCGTTTTCTGATTACCGGACTCCATTCCGTAAAGAATGAATCGGAAACGTGCTTTTCCCATAAGCTTGTAGTACTCCTCATTCAGGGCATTAAATCGCATGTTGCATCCGTAACGGACCTTTTTGTTGTACCCGCTCTCGATAAGAAGCTCACAAAATCGTTTCAATTTTGGTCCGATAAACATTGTTCCAGCATCATCAAATATTTCTTTGACATGGTACTTATCAACAACATGTTTGACTTCAGCAAACAGTCGTTCCGGTGAGAAGCTTCGATAGGAACCGAGTGGATTGATGGTGTGATCCCAGACACAGAAGGTACATCGATTCCACCAGCAATCTCTTCCTGAGTACATGTATGTTGCGGGCGTGTACTTGTAGTTTCCATTCGCATATGCGTACAGCTTCCATTTTGTGAGATCTCGGTCAACAAACGGCAGATCGTCGAGATTGTGACGCAATGATGATGGACCACTGTTGAACACTGTGAGTTCTTTTGAAATTATTTTCTTTCCCACAGGTCGTGCAGTTATCTTCGAATCACCTTTTCTCCAGTACACTCCTCCTTCAAGCTTCTCTTTCTTATAGATATGATTAAGAAGATTTACGATCACAAAGTCGTAGTCACCCCCGGTGATAGCATAATCAACAGGGCTGTTCTCAAATAGTTCGTGTGGGAGGTAGGTGACGTGGTCCCCTACCCATACCAACTTTGTTTTTGGAAAGCGCTTCTTAATCTCTCGTATTTGTTTCCAGTGCATTTTAACAATCGGCGACTTTGTCTCGACCATGAGAATGTCGACCTTATTCCGTTCAAGCTCATCAAGCCACGCATCAAACTTTTTCTTCTCCGAAATTCCGTCCATCCAGAATACTTTATATCCATGATGTTGAAGATTTGATGCGGCGTATGCTGGCACCATTGGATAGATATAGGTAGGTGCGTTGAAGTACTGAAACTGTCTATTTTGAGAAAGGAGAGCGACTCCTTTTGAGGACTCGATGGGAGGGTATCCGACCGCAACCCGTACGACTGTGCCGTCGCGCTTCCTTACTTTTGCGTGCTTCATGATCTCATACAGTATCCCAAGTTATGCTTTGAAAGTCAATTTTTTCTTTGCTGAAGAAAGGTATACCCACATATACACAACATAGGCACCGTAGGTCGCGAGTTGAGAAGCACTCATGCTCGGCGTGATCCCAAGCACTGCTTTGAGTACATCGTTGAAACCATGCTGCGTGTGGGTAAGCAATGCAATGGTTACATCGTGTGTAACCGGAAGGAGACCTGCCTCGGTGAGCTCATGCACTCCCTGGGAAAGCAATCCCGCCGCAAATAACACGATAAGAACGGTGGTTGTACGAAGAGCTACGTACACCGGAATCCGTATCGTCGCAATCACCATGAGCGTTGCAATCACCAATCCAGTTGCTAACCCGAGCGCGAATCCACCGATGATCGCAACGGGGCTTTCGGAGAGAAAGGTGGTAGAAAGAAACAGGGCAATCTCGATCCCCTCTCGCAGAACCAGACTAAAGGCAAGAAAAAACAAACCATTCCGTTCTTGTGTGGAAAGGGCGGCATGCATCTGTTGAATGAGTCGTACACGTTGTCCTGCGAAGTGATTATGGAGGAAGAACACCGCGTAGGTTACGAAGATCGACGAGAAGATATAGAGTATGCCTTCGGTTACCGCCTCAACATTCCCGGTGTAGAGCCTTTGGACATTGATGCCGATGAAGGATGCGCTGAAGATAACTGCGATACTTGTGACCGCTGCAAGCGTAGCTCCACTATACAGAACTTTGAGCTCTTCACGTTTCCCGAGCTTCGTGAGTATGCCGGCAAATGTTGCAACGATGAGAGACGCTTCAATCACTTCCCGCAGCGTAATGAGGAATGCGGGTATCATAGCGGTATTATTTTGGGTAGACTTTCTTTCCTTTAACGCTCACCTCAACAGCGAGTACGGGGCACGACTGTGCCGCGGCGATAATTTTTTCTAGTTTATCCCACTCACCGTTCTTGATGATAGCGATATTGTCTTCGTCAAGGTCGAAGGTGCTCGGGGCATAGACAACGCAGGTTGCTGCGCCTATGCATTTCTCACGAATGACCGTTATTTCAATATCCCCTTTTTTTACCTTGCTGACATTACTCATAGATTGACCGGGTTTTGTTCCTCCCCTTCTTAAATCCTCGAATAAATGCCGCCCCGTAGACAAGATGCATACTGATCATTGCAATCAATGCCTTTAGTGCTACTGGGAGGCTTCGTGAATTAATGAAAGATTGTATAAGAAAAAGACAGGAAAGTAAACCGTAAAGCATGAGAGGAATGGTAAATAGAATGACGCTTGGGATAGATCCCGACATCCATGCGAACAGTACCAGTACCGGGTAGAGCGAAAGATACATTACAAAGAGTGTTGGGATGACATAGCTGAGTTCTTGAGAGTTGTTATCTCCATGCGCAAAAAATGCGCCCCGGTGAAACCCATACTGATCATGCTGCGTTAGAAAAGAACGGAGTGATGGGCGGCGATGGTGGTGAACGAGCACAGCAGGATCATAGCGAATCGTTCCTTTCAGACGACTCACAATTTCGTTGCAGAGTTTACTATCTTCACCGGGCCAGTAATCATTCTTAAATCCTCCCAACTTCAAAAAATCATGTCTGTGCATAATAAAATTCATCGAGGGAAAATCAAGCACATGTCGCGGATTTTTTTGAACAAATCGGTAGGTATACGCCCCCGATCCGATCCAAGATTGCAAAATTGCATCGAATGCACGCTCCCAGTCCGTCGCCAGCCCGGGTATTATTCCAGGTCCGCACACTGCTCGTGCACGCGTTTGACTCAGAATCTTTTTTGCAGCTGATAGCCAATGTCGGGCCGGGTACGCATCATCGTCAATAAAGGCGATGTATGTTCCCCGTGCTGCCTTTACCCCTATATTTCTTTTCTCGGCCGGTCGCGTCACCGATCCGGTGGGAATGATTCGAAGCCATTGATAGGAGCGCAGCAACGTCAGGTCATAGGTACTATGATCATTTGGGAGGACAATTACTTCGAATGAGCGCATGGTCTGCTCGTCATGAGCGGGGAGGTTTTCGAACAATAAGAAGTAGGAGAGTTGTCGGACCGGAATGATGACGCTGATGAACGGGCGTCGATTATTGGTTCTTCTTTGCATTGTGTCTTCGTCGTGCCTTCTGTTGGTAATGATGTTTAATATTTCGGCGATAAAAAATAGCGAGCGTGTCAATGAGAATTCCCTTGATTGCGCTTAAGGTTGCCGCAGAAGTTACCGGACCAAGATGGTAATCCAGTTTGATCGGTGCTTCAAAAATCCGTCGATGCCCCATGGACTCTGCAGCAACGAGAATCTCAAGATCGCCTGCAAATTCTCGCTCAATAAGGACCGGTAAAATGCTTTCTAAAGTTTTTCTGCGAAACATTTTGATCCCTGCCTGTGTGTCTCTGATTTTAATATGGAAGAGTAGTTTCACAAGATAGTAATAGCCGTAGCTGAGCACTCTTCGTACCAGTGGATAGCGAACGTACGACGCGGGGTGACGCTTTGAGCCGACGATGATATCTGCTCGGTACCACTCCATGTGTTCGATGAGCATGGAAATCCCATTGGGATCGATCTCCCGACCTGCATCGATAAACATGATGTAGTCCCCTTTTGCCTTTTTCATCCCAAGCCGAATAGCGTAGGCCTTACCCTGATTTTTTATGTATCCAAGCGTTTTGACATGCGCAATTTTTGATGCCTTGATTCGCGACAGAGATTTGTCTACGATACCATCAACCACAACAATAATTTCGTAGGGATACCGTATCTGCTGTAGTGCCTTCGCAATCTGCTGAATATTTTTGACGATGGTACGCTCTTGTTTATATACCGGGATGATGAGACTTAGGAAGTGGTGATTCTGTTTTGTTTCCATCGCGCGTAATTATACTGAATAACCGCAGATAATTGAACGATGAAAATAAGTCCGGTCACCACCGTATTCGCGTACATGAAGCGAGGAAGAGAATGTCCAGCGATAACGAGTGCACCGATGTAAGGAATAACAGCAATGCTGATGATTAACGCATAGTTACTCCCCCGTGAAAGGAAATAGTTATTAAGAAAGGTGGTTCCTGCATACAGCGTACCAAACAGACTGGCCTGGCCGAGAAACGGTACTACTGGAGTGAAGGTAGAACTAAATAACAGTGAAACAAGCACCTGACCTGCATAGGTATAGATTCCATAAACTACACCGCCTACAACCGTTAATCCGAGCAGGGAGATGAGAAGTAATCGATCATGGTATGATTCATTTTTCTTGCTCGAGAAAAAAATATAACTCATCGTAAGTACCGGTCCAAGTCCATAGAGTACAATTTTTGCGAACAGCACCCAAGCACTGTACATTCCTGCTTGAGAAGGGGTCATTACGCGCTTCGCCATGACAATATCGAAGTTACTGATGATCGTAATACTCACCAACGAACAAAGGGTAATGATCACCTGTCGATTCTGGAGAACGTGACTGAGGCGTTTGGTATGAAGGAATGTGCCGGCTCTTACCTGGGTGAGCTTTGTGCGTAATAGCAACCTTGGAAGCAGCACCATCGTAGAGGACGAAACGGCAAGCGCGCCAACAATACTCATGAGCGCGGCTTCACCTCCGATCGGTATCAGGACACCGGTCACCTTGATCAGTACAACTACAATACTCACCAGCGAAACCCACCCTAACAAATGCAGTCCCTGCAGCAACGAACTATAGAATGTTCCAACCGTTCCAATCATAATGAGTGGAACAACCGCGATGCTCGATATGGTCGTGAGTTTTGTGACATATTGAATGAGTGGAAAAAGTGTGACCGCGAAAACAAACACGTACCACCATCGAGCGAGCTTCTTTCTGAACCACTGCTCAAGCGAAGCGGCGTAGGCCAACTGATTCTTTTTCTGGTGGCCGATCTTTTGAATGAGTACCATACTCATGACCGTCATCGGTACCGAGAACATTGCTATGAACGAAAAAAGTGAGCTCACCTCACCGAATCCAGAGGGTCCGAGTTTTTTTGCAACAAGGAGACTGAACAGATAGTTCAGAGCATTCACCACCAATGACGACGCGGTGAAGAGTACGCTTCCCTGAAAAAAAGAGTTCTTGAGAAGTCGTCGTAATATCATTTCATCTCATTATAGCAAGCTAATAAACTATAATGAGAGCTTATGGATGCAATTCGTAACTTCGCCATCATCGCCCATATCGACCATGGAAAATCAACACTCGCCGACCGCTTATTGGAGATTACGGGAGTGATTTCAAAGAACAACCATGAAGAACAGTTGCTTGACCGTAATCCCATTTCTCGTGAACGCGGGATAACGATCAAGCTTGCGCCTGTGTTGATGAGCTACCGAATGGACGAGGCTCAGTACGAGCTGAATCTCATTGACACACCTGGACATGTAGATTTTTCATATGAAGTTGATCGAACGCTTTCATGTGTCGAGGGAGCAATTCTTCTAGTAGATGCGACGCAAGGTATCCAGGCGCAAACGATTTCAAATGCATATAAGGCGGTAGAAAAAAACCTTGTCATCATCCCGGTGATTAACAAGATCGACCTTCCCCATGCAAACGTCGAGAAGACGAAACAACAGCTTGTCGACTTCCTCGGATTCCGGACAGATGAGATGCATGAGATTTCTGCTAAAACAGGTGAAGGTGTTGAGCGTCTCCTCCACGATATTATTAAGCGAGTACCTCCACCGAGAGAGTATCGTTCCGATGAAGGCGCACAAAAAGAAGCTCTTATCTTCGATTCATACTACGATTCTCACCGAGGTGTTATTGCATTTGTCCGAGTGTTTAAGGGCGCGTTAAAAAAACACGATCGAGTAAAGCTCTTTGCTCAGAAGGAGGTATTTGATGTTGGTGAGGTTGGAATCTTTAATCCGGACCTCACGCAAACCGATTCATTGTCCGCGGGTGAAATCGGATACGTAGTTACGAGTCTGAAAGACATACACCAGGTACGAGTTGGAGACAGTGTTACGAATGATAAGGCAGATGCTACGATGCTAGCCGGGTACAAAAAAGTGAAGTCGATGGTCTTTGCATCAATCTTCCCGACCGATACCGCGGATTATCTTAACCTGAAGAAGGCGCTCGAAAAACTGTATCTCAACGACTCGTCTCTCGAGTTTACTCCGATCTATAGTCAGGCTCTCGGAGCGGGATTCAGGGTTGGATTTCTTGGTCTACTCCATGCCGACGTTGTCAGAGAACGACTTGAACGAGAGTACGAACTTCATCTTGTGCTCACTCCACCACAGGTGGAGTATAAATACGAAGAAGGTACGTTTCATGAACCATATGTGAAAATATTCATGGTACTCCCGCCTGAGTATCAAGGAGTGGTGATGACACTCTGCCAAGAATACCGAGGTCAGTTTATAACCATGGACAATCGGAACCAGATAACGCTTACCTATGAGATGCCGCTTTCAGAGATGATTTCTGATTTCTTTGATCGATTGAAAAGTGTGAGTTCAGGGTATGCCTCACTCGACTGGGAGCTGGTTCGGTACGAACCGGTCAAGGCAGATAAGCTTTCGGTTCTGATTAATGGAGATCCGGTTGAAGAGTTCTCAGAAATCGTGGTCCAGGAGCGCGCACAGGAAAAGGCGATGGCGCTCGTGAAGCGATTACGGGATGTGATTCATCGCCAACAGTATGAGATAAAAATTCAGGGTCAGTTTAAGGGGAAGATTATTGCCTCAGAGCGTATTGCTCCGTTTCGGAAGGACGTCCTCATAAAAAACAGCAAGGTCATTGGTGCTGGTGATGTAGGGAGAAAACGAAAGCTTCTCGAAAAACAAAAGGAAGGAAAAAAAAGGATGAAGATGATTGGGAAGGTCGAGATCCCGAAGGAAGCATTTCTCAAGCTCTTCAATAAAAAAGACTAGTCGACCGTTTCCCACTGGATTGATAAATTTCGCTTCATGAATGTGAGTTGGCGCTTTGCGTACTGAACCTCCTTGGTAATCCACTGCGCTTTTGCTTCATCAAGCGAGATCTGACCCTCGATATGAGCGATCAGCTGTCCATAGCCGATAGCCTGGAGTCCAGGGTCTGTTTTTGTATACCCCATTCTGAGGAGAGCCCGCACCTCATCCAATGCGCCATCTGTAAGTCGCGCTTCTACTCGCTCTGTAATTGCGGCAACAAGTGCTTCTCTTCCGCTATGTCGCAATCCGATAAATTGGTGCTCGGAATTCTTTGATCCGAATCGAGTATGATGTCCATGCTGCTCAGCGGTCAGGTTTGAATCTGTGGACTGTTGCAGGATCTCAATTCTTCGGATAAGTCTGCGTGGATTGTGCCAGTCACTGTTGTTCATCGTAATCTCGCGCTGCACCTGCTTCCCTCTGTGAAGAAGTATATGTTGCAGCTCCTCAATAGATTTGGTACTCAGCTCTGCTCGAAGCTCCTCGTTCGCAGGAACCGATATCGACCGACCATACACCAACTGCTGAATGTAGAGGTAGGTACCTCCAACGATGATCGGTGTTTTCTTACGGTGGATGATATCCGCAATACAGGCTGAGGCCAATCGAACATACTCATATGATGAGAATGATTTGTCCGGCGTAACCACATCGACCATATGAAATGGCACACCGCTTGCTTTGAGCTCTTGTGTGTCTTTTCCCGTCACAATGTCGAGATGCGTATAGATGTGACGCGAGTCGGCGGCTACCAACTCTCCGTTCGTCTCCTGCGCATACCTGATCGCGCGCCTTGTTTTGCCGGTCGCAGTCTGACCGGTGATGACAATACGGTTCACTTTGATGAATCAGACAACTGAAGATACGCAGCGTCAATCAAATTTTTATAGAGATAGAGCACATCGAGTGGTCCGGTTCCGTGCGGTGTCTGTGTGTACCAATCCGCAATCTGCTTCATCTCTTCTTCGTCATAATCTCCTTTTAGTTTCGACTGGTCTTTGCGAAGGCCGGTATTGATGAGAGAAACTCCCTTTTTAACCATCGATGCATCGAGGATCTTTTTTCCTACCGAGGTGATGATGATATCCGCTTCTTGGTAGTACTGACGAGGGTCGAAGGTACCACTATTGATGTTGATGAAGTTGATCCTAAATTCCTGCAGCGCTTTTGAAATTGCACTTCCTCCCGTTACTCCCCGCCCCACGAGCACGATCTTTTTGTGTTTAAGTTCTTGTTTGAAGAGCTGTTTGTCTTCCGTAGGATTTGGATATGCCGGCATTGTTGCGGTGGATGGTTGTGAGATGTACTTGAGTATATGGAGCACCACAAGACCGAGTGGCGGAAGATGGGGGGATTTAGGCCGATGTCCTTCAATGTCTTTAATCGCTGGAATATAGTTGTAGAGCGTATCGCTCTGGAGTCTCGCCGGGAGTGGAAGTTGGATTATAACGCCGGTCGTGTCCGGTTGATGAGCGAGTTGTTTCAATGTCGATGCAAACTCGAGAAATGATGGTACTTTGTGAATATGGACGAACTCAAAGGTAATTCCAAGCTCCTTCGCGACCTTTTTTTTGATCGAGACAAAGGAGAGTTGTTCGGCTTCTGATCCAACGAGTATCGCAACGAGTTTCGGTGTTACGCCTCTTTTTTTTAGATCAGACACCTTCTTGATAAGGTCATGTTTGATGGAGGTGGCAAGTTCGCTACATGGAATTTTCATGACAGCTTGTTGTGAAGCTCTATTATATCACACGAGCGCAGCTGTAGACACCTTATCCCCTGCCTGCGAGAATCTCATGAGAATAACTCCCTTCGCACTTCTCGATCGAGAAGGGATATCCTTTAACGGAATCTTTACGACCTGACCTTGACTGCTGGTAATAATCACTCCTTCATCTCCCTGGTGGACAATCTCAACAAACGCAATCTTTCCCATCTTATCGTCGACCGATGCAACCTTGACGCCCTTCCCTGCACGATGCTGTCCCTTAAAGTTCGACAACTGTGTTTTTTTACCGATTCCCTTTTCACCGATAACAAAGAGATCCTGTTTGAATTCATCGGAGCCAAATGCATGCGCCGCAACAACCCCGTTGGTTTCCTCCAATGTAATCCCTTTCACCCCCATCGAGGAACGGCCGGTTGGTCGAATCTCGGACTCATTAAAGACAATGGCTTTCCCATCACGCGTGGTGAGAATGACATATTTTTTACCATCGGTGAGATTCACCCAGAGAAGCTCATCCCCGGCATCGAGTTTGATGGCAACGATGCCGTTTGCCCGAATATGAGCAAACTGATCAAACGGTGTTTTCTTTACGGTTCCGTTCTTTGTCGACATGAGGACGAAGGTATTGCTGTTGAGTGGAGCATCTTTATCATAGGTCAGGAGCGAGGTGATCTTTTCCTCCGGACGGAGTGTTACGAGATTTGCGATCGCCTTTCCTTTTGAGGTACGAGTTCCCTGCGGTATCTCCCAGATTCTTGTCTGGAACACTCGACCTTGGTTTGAGAAGAACAAGATGTAGTCGTGTGCCATCGCCGGTTTCACAAACGCTACATTATCTGTCTCCTTCGTCTCGATTCCCATGACACCTTTTCCTCCTCGATTCTGAACCTTGAAGGTTTCCTTTGCCACCTGTTTAATGTATCCCTCTTTGGTCATGACAACAATCACTTCCTTATTCTCAATAAGCTGCTCATCGGTGATCTCTCCTGGTTTCGCTTTGATTACCTTGGTTCGTCGATCATCACCATACTTCTGCTTCACCTCCGCAAGTTCATCCTTGATAACCTGCAGAATCTTAAACACATCGGTAAGCAGTCCGGTCAGATAGGTGATCAGTTTCTTGAGTTCTTTCAGTTCCTCTTCGATCTTCGATCGTTCTAGTCCGGTGAGTCGCTTCAGCTGCATGTCAAGAATTGCCTGTGACTGAATATCGGACAACTTGAACTTTGACATCAGCTTTTCCTTTGCCTCAGCCTCTGTTTTAGATTTTTTAATGATGTCAACTACTTCATCGATATTGTCGAGTGCGATGAGATATCCTTCGAGAATATGTGCTCGTGCTTTTGCTTCCGCGAGTTCGTACTCAGATCGCTTGATGATGACGTCAACGCGGTGTCGTAGGTAGTGTTCTAGAATCTGCTTGAGACCGAGGGTTTGTGGAATGCCATCTACGAGTGCGACGATGTTGACCGGGAAGGTTGTCTGAAGCTCGGTGAATTTGAAGAGGTTATTGAGCACCTTCTTGTAGGAGGCATCGCGTTTTAGCTCGATGACAATACGGATACCGTCTCGATCGGATTCATCGCGCAGATCCGAGATACCAACGATTTTTTTATCGGTGACCAACGTTGCAATCTTTTCCACAAGGTTCGCCTTGTTTACCTGGTACGGTAGTTCGGTAACGACGATCGAGGTGCGGCCTCGGTCGAGTTCCTCTTCCTTCACAACTCCCCGGATCAGAATCTTACCTCGCCCGGTTGAGTAAACTTCCTGAATTTCCTTCGCGCCATAGATTACACCGTGTGTTGGGAAGTCCGGACCCTTGACATACTCAAGCAACTCCTCAACCGTTGTGTTGTAGGTGAGATGTTCTACCTCTTTCTTTGCATCACCTGATCGTTTCTTTGTGGTCTCGGCATTTTTCAGTGCCGCCTTGTCAATGCTGTAGGTGACCGCATCGATGAGTTCTGAGAGATTGTGTGGAGGGATCTTCGTTGCCATACCGACCGCAATTCCTTCTGCACCCATCAGGAGCAGATTCGGTAGCTTGGATGGAAGGTAGACCGGTTCCTTGAGCCGACCGTCAAAGTTGTCGGTGTAGGCTACCGTATCCTTCTCAATATCGAGCAGCATCTCTTCTGCTATCTTCGCAAGCTTCACCTCGGTATACCTCATTGCAGCCGGCGGATCACCATCGATCGATCCAAAGTTACCCTGTCCTTTCACGAGCGGATACCGCATGGTAAACTCCTGCGCCATACGTGCGAGCGCCTCATAGACCGGCGCATCTCCGTGTGGATGATACTTGCCAAGAACCTCACCGACAACGGTCGCTGATTTCGAAAATCGTGCGCTGAATGATAGTCCGAGCTTATGCATCGCATAGAGAATGCGACGATGAACCGGCTTAAGACCATCTCTTACATCTGGAAGTGCGCGCGATACAATAACAGACATTGCATAATCCAGATACGCTCGCTTCATTTCCGAAACGATCTCCGCGGTCTGAATGCCTTTCTGAATGGTTGTATCGCTATCGCTCATAGTTCAGCTCGTTACTGTATTAATGATTTTTGCACCACCTTGAGTGCTTCCTCGACTCCAAGAAAGTCCTTGGTCTTCACCCATTTATTGGGTTCAAGATCCTTATAGTGATCAAAGTAATGTTTAATTTTTTTCTTCGTGATCTCATCAAGTTGATCAACCGAGTCAATATGTGCATGAAATGGGTCAGCTTTCTTTGATGGAAGCGCGATGATCTTGGTATCAACTCCCGCTTCATCTTCCATTTCAAGCATGCCAATTACACGTGCTTCAATGCCAACGCCTGGATGGAGTGGCTGTGGCGTCAGAACAAGCGCGTCAAGCGGATCGCCGTCCTCGCCATGAGTTCCGGGAATAAATCCATAGTTCGCCGGGAAACCCATGGTGGTATAGGCAAATCGGTCCACCATTACCAGTTCGGTTTCTTTATCTACTTCGTACTTGATAAAGGCCCCTTCTGGAATCTCAACAACAACTAACACCTCACCTTTTTCAGGATTTTTTCCTGCAGTCAGTTTTGATAGGTTCATATAATTTTGTATCAATTTGTAACGATTAGATATCAAGATTGGCTAACTTTGCATGAGTCACAATGAATTTTTTTCGTGGTGGTACCTCATCACCCATCAACATGGTAAATACATGATCTGCTTCCTGAGCGTCCTCGATCTGAACCTGCTTCAGAATTCTGTTGTCTGGGTTCATTGTCGTTTCCCATAGCTGTTCGGCATTCATTTCTCCTAATCCTTTATATCGTTGCACAGTTGGATTTCCGCCCATTCGCTGAATTGCACTGTCACGCTGCTCAACCGTAAAGGCATACTCAACCTTCTTGCCGAAGTGTACCTTGAACAACGGAGGCTGTGCAATGTAGAGATGTCCTTTTGCAATGATGTCAGGGAGGTGTCGGAAGAAAAATGTCAGTAAGAGTGTGCGGATATGCTCGCCGTCGACATCTGCGTCGGTCATGATAGCAATTTTGTGGTAGCGGAGTTTTTGGTAGTCGATATTTTCACCGATACCCATTCCAAGCGCAATGACGAGATCCTTCAGCTCCTTAAATGAGAGTACTTTATCGAGGTATGCCCGCTCGGTATTTAGCACCTTTCCTCGAAGTGGCAGAATTGCCTGAAACTTTCGATTTCGACCTTGCTTTGCTGTACCACCTGCCGAGTTACCCTCGACCAAGAACAGTTCGGAGAGTGCGGGGTCTTTTTCTGAGCAGTCCGCAAGTTTTCCGGGGAGGGTTGCGCCTTCGAGTGCGCCCTTTCGCAACACTGCTTCCTTTGCCGCCTTTGCCGCAAGTCGTGCCTTTTGCGCAAGAATAATGCGTGCCACAATGTCGCGAGCGACGCGGGGGTTTTCCTCAAAGAACACATCGAGGTGTTCGCCAACAAGCTGTTGAACCAGCGTCTGCACCTCAGAATTACCAAGTTTCGTTTTGGTCTGACCTTCAAACTGAAGGTTTGTTGAAGGCATCTTTACATACACGATCGCGGAGAGTCCTTCCTTGGTATCTTCACCGGTGATCGCATCTTTCAGATCCTTTTCGCTGAGTATGCTTTTTGCATAACTGTTGATCGATTTGGTGAGTGCGATTCTGAATCCGGTAAGATGCGTGCCACCCTCATGCGTGTTAATGACGTTGACAAACGACATCACATGCTCGTTGATCGAGTCATTGTACTGAATGGCGACCTCGACTTCCTTATCATCGACCTGTCGTTTGAACGAGATTGGGTCATGAACGGTTTTTTTACCTCGATTGATATCTCGAAGGAGCGAGAGAATACCACCATCAAAGTAGTACGCAACCTTATCACCAGACTTTTTATTCTCAACCCTGAACGATACTTTGTTAATAAGATACGCGCGTTCCTTTACCTGCTTTTTGAAGTTGTTGTAGTGGATCTCAATAGTTTCTTTAAAGATCTCCGCATCGGGTAGGAACGACACCGCTGTTCCATGTTCGAACGGAAACTTCAACTGTGACTCCTTCACCTTTTTGACAGGACCGAGCGGTATACCTCGTCGATACTCCTGACGATAGATGCCACCATCGCGCTTCACTTCGACGATGACATGCTCTGAAAGAGCATTGACTACCGAAGCACCGACACCGTGGAGTCCACCCGAAACTTTGTACGCTGACGTGGTGAACTTGCCTCCTGCATGGAGCTTGGTCATAACAAGCTCAAGCGCCGAGGTCTTATATTTTGCATTGGTTTCAACCGGAATTCCGCGGCCGTCGTCGAAGACGGTCAGATAGTTGTCTGCACCGATAGTGACAAAGATATTTTTACAGTACCCCGCAAGCGATTCATCAATTGCGTTGTCAAGAATTTCCTGAAGGCAGTGATTCACACCTGCCTGTGAAGTTGATCCGATATACATGCCGGGGCGCTTTCGCACAGGCTCCAACCCCTCTAAAACAACGATCGACTCTGCGCTGTAACCGGCCTTCGACTGCTTTGACATGTCCTATCATTGTACAAGATTTTTTGTGGCTAGTCTAGCCTAAATTACGAAAAACCCCGCCGTGTGGCGGGGTTTATTATTGACGATGTTAGATCCTGGATCGAGTCCAGGATGGAGCTGAAATGTTATTTCAATTCCACCTTTGCACCTGCTGCTTCGAGTTTTTTCTTCGCCTCTTCTGCAACTTCCTTCTTTACGTCTTTCAAAAGTTCTTGTGGTGCTGATTCTGCTACTTTCTTTGCCTCCATTAATCCGAGTTGTGGATTAATCTCTCGCACTGCTTTAATTACACCAAGTTTGTTGTCTCCTGATGCTGCAAGCACGACGGTAAAGGAAGTTTTCTCCTCAGCTGGTTCGCCAGCTGCTGCGCCTGCTGCTGCGGGTGCTGCTACTGCTGCCATTGCGGTGACACCAAACTTCTCTTCAAGATACGAAGCGAGTTCTGCCACTTCAACAACGGTAAGCCCTTCAATCTGCTCTGCGATTTTCTGAGTTTTTTCTGATAATTCTGCCATGAAACGTGTCACCTCCTATCTTTTCGTTATGCCCAATCGGTCATTACGTATTTCGGATCACGAACTGAATGCGTAATACGTAGTTCGTAATGAACGATGATTAGTTTGCCTGTTTGCTTCGTTCTTTGAGAACGAGAGTTAACTTCGTAATATTAAACTTCAGTGCGTAAACAAGCTTGCTTGACGGTGACTTGAGTCCACCAATAACCTTCGCGATGAGTTCGTCCTTTCCTGGGAGCGTCGCGATCTTTTGAAGTTCGGGCGCAAGATAAATCGTGTTATCAAGGACACCGGCCTTAAATGAAAGCGTGCTGTCTTTCTTTGCGAAGGTGTGAAATGCCTTGAGGCCTTTTGCATAGTCCTCCCCAAGGGTGAGAACTGCGGTGCTCTCCTTCATTGGAAACGCTTTGCTAATCAGGTCCTTGAGTTCAGCACGCGACTGAGACTGTGACTCAAGGGACTTCTGCATTAAGGTATTCTTTACAACGCGAATCTTCGCAGCAGAATCTTTGAGGCTTCGACGAAGCTCTTCAAGCGATTTATGCGTAGTTTTTTCGTACTTAATGAGAGCGAAATGGGGCGCATTCGAGAGAAGTGCATTGAGCTCCTCTACCTGTGTTTTTTTTGCTAGGTTTGCCATAGTTTTACTATTCGGGGAGTCGATCTTACGTCCTTTCGGACAGCCCGAGGTCTTTGTAAAAGTGAATCTTATTATATCCTACAATGCCGTTCGTATCAACTGTAGCGATGTAGGATCTGCTCGATGATTAGAGTTCGCCAAGGAGCTCTTTCAACGATTTCGGTTCATTTTCGCTCGATTTACCCTTCTTCTTGGACTTTCCACCCATCTGTGACTGCATCGACTGAGCAAGTTGCTGTTTCTTGTGGAAGCTCTCTACTCTACCCTTGGTATCGATGAATTTATGTTCACCAGTGAAGTATGGATGGCATTTCGCACATACATCGATTGTGATTGATGGTTTCAGCGACTTTGTTTTGAATGTATTTCCACAGGAACAGAGCACGGTCGACTCAATATACTGTGGATGAATTGATACTTGCATAGCTCTTAGCAACGCGAAACGAATAATCGGTAACGCGAGATAACAATTATACCATATGGAGCGTGGAGAGGTAAAGTTGAATATCTTGATAATGGTCGAATGCAAATGAGTCCTTGGGTGGAAGATTCTGCAGATCATACCATCGCATCTCGCTTACCTCAGCGTCAGATAAGCCGGTCTTTGAGGTGGGATGGGCAACATACACAAATGAGATATTTTGTCGATCCTCCTGCGGGCGTTCCGGACTGTCCTTTATTCTCAAGAGTCGATCGATGACAATGTCGTAACCGGTCTCTTCCTTTACCTCGCGTACTGCGCACTGCTCGATCGTTTCGTCGCGATCTACATACCCTCCGATGAGTGCATATTTACCTCCATTCGAGAGGTGTTGAGCGCGCTTGATGATCAAAATCTTGTTCTCTTCAACGACAAGAACATCGGTAACCACATGTCGAAGTGATGCTGAACCGCCGTCTTCGAAAGAGCAGGAAATCATCCCTTATTATATAACCAGTGAAGATTTAGTTCATTCCAAAAACCTTCTCCCATTTCCCGTTTGCAATGATCTCCTCGAGATTATGAAAGCTTTTGTTTACTCGATGATCGGTGAGGCGATTTTGGGGGAAATTATAGGTCCGGATTTTATCTGAACGTTCTCCGGTCCCAACATTTTTTACATACGACTGGGTGATTCCGCGTTTTTTTTCTTCTTCCAGTTGGTACAGCTTACCAAGCAGGAGTTCCAGTGCAATATCTCGATTTTGCATCTGCTGGCGTTCGGTCTGTGCAGTGACGGTGATGCCGGTAGGCTTATGAATCAGTCGGACCGCTGTTGCGACCTTGTTCACATTCTGCCCCCCATGACCACCTGCACGAAAAAACTGCCACTCAAGTTCGCTTTGATTGATCTTCACCTCGTAAGCATTGATGTGAGGAAGAACCACAATCACGCAGGTTGAGGTATGGATTCTCCCTTTTCGTTCGGTGTCCGGTATTCGCTGTACGCGATGAACACCGGTTTCGTTCTTAAAGAGCTGAAATGCATTCTCCCCTTTTATCCGAATGACATTCTCCTCCATATAGTGATATTTGAATCCGTGTCGCTCGGCAAACCGAATATAGGAGAGCAGGAGCTCCTTCATCCAGAGCTTTGACTCATCGCCCCCTACTCCGGGGACCGCTTCGATAATGACGATGTTTGGATCAATATTCATAGGCAGTTAGGATTGTGAAGAAATCTGCTTCGAGAGTTCGGCTACAGAGATAACGGTCTGCTCCTTTGTTTTCATATTCTTCAGTTTTACCTGCTGCGTGCTGAGCTCCTCAGGGCCCGCGATCACCACAAACGGAATCCCACAACGATCAGCATATTTAAGTTGTTTGTCGAGTTTTTTATCCAGCTCCGGATAGATTTCGGTAGCGATACCGGATGACCGAAGCTGTGATGCGATCGAAACCGAGTTGAGTACTGTATCCTGACTGAAGACCGTCACCAACACCCTCGTGGGCTTTGGTTGTAATGTCGGGAGCACCTGTTTTTCCGAGAGATAGGACATCAATACCGTGTCCGAGATGGCGAAGCCAACTCCCGGAATCTGCATGCGACCGTTCATCTCGGATACCAGATTGTCATAGCGACCTCCACCAAGAAGTGTTGTGCGACCCTGTTCGCCTCGCTTTTTGATTTCAAAGACGAGTCCGGTGTAGTAGTCAAGTCCACGGACCACCGTAAGATCTACCGAGCAGAATTGCGATACCCCGAGCTGTTCCAGGAGAGCAAAGAGCTGTGAAAAGTATTCGTTTTCGGCGATATTAACGGGTGTGCTCAGGAGCTTTTGAACTTCTGCAGGAAGCCCGACTCTCTGTTTATCCATCTTATCGATCTTTGCGATCATGTCCTTTACTTCATATTCGCTGATACCGATCTCATCGAGTTCTTCTGCAAGAAAGGAACGTGAGTTAATCTTCACCTCAATATCCTGTTCCGTTAGACCAAGGCTGGTCAACAGGGTGATTGCGGTTGCAAGAATCTCGGCGTCCGCGACCACTGTCTGAGAACCAAGAATATCAAAGTCCGACTGCCAGAACTCACGGCTTCTCCCCTTCTGCGGTGCTTCATACCGAAATCGTGGGCCTATGTTTACATATCGAAGTGGAAAAACGAGCTCCCCTGATCGTGCTGCAATCATGCGCGCGAGCGTTGGGGTCATCTCCGGTCGGAGAATCCACTGATCATCTTTGTCACGTGGTTTAATCTGGAATGTCTGCTGCTCCAGAAGCTCCTCAGAGCTTTTTTTTGCATAGAGTGAGACCGGCTCCACGATGGGTCCGTCATATTCCTCAAAACCATAGAGTTTGGCAACCGCTCGCACCTTCGAAAAGATATACTCCTGTACCGCTTTTTCTGCGGGATACAGGTCTCGAAAGCCACGAAGGGCCTGTTGATTAGCCATATATAGTAATTATAGCACCGGAACAAAGGTTATTTGAGGACGATTTCGATTGCTTTATCAAGTTGGAGATCGTGATCTCGGGTGAGCGTATTGCCTGCTTCGTAGGTGTTCTCAAGAACATACTGTGGGGTAATCCCCTTTCCATTAATCCACTCACCATTCGGAAGAATCCATTTCGCGATTGTTACATGAAGACCTGCGCCACCCTTAATATCAAGTACTTCCTGCACCGAGCCCTTCCCAAATGATTTTTCTCCCACGAGTTTCGCTCGTTTGTGATCACGAAGCGCGCCAGAGAAAATCTCGGATGCTGAGGCCGATCCCTGATTGACGATCACGGTGATCGGAATGGTCATCAACTGTCCCTCTCTGGTTACGTAGTAGGTGCGATTACCATTGATGGTGGACTCCTGTTTCACCACGACCGAGTCGATCGGCAAAAACTCCGAAGCCATATATACCGCACTATCCAGAAATCCTCCCGGGTTATCTCGAAGGTCGATCACGAGACCCTTAATCTCTTTGGCGCTCCATTGCCGAACCACCGTTTGTATCGCTTGGTCCCATTCTCGATTGGTATTCTCCCCGAACTGAGTTACCTTGATCACCGCAACATCCGAACAGTTGGTTTTACAGGAGCGCTGGTGATCGGTCGTGAGTTCGACCGACTCGACCTTGATCTCATCACGAATAATCGATACTGTGAACTCTTTGGGATTAGGAGCTCGTAGGAGAGAAAGGGTGACCTTTGTCCCCTTCTTCCCTCTAATCTGTGACACCGTGTATGGCAATGACCAGTCCTTCGTTGACTGACCGTTTACCTTCCGTACATAATCTCCGGCGCGAACTCCCGCAGCCGAAGCGGGTGAACCCTTGATCGGTGCAATAACGACGATCGCACCATTTTTCAGCCCGAGTTGAGCTCCGATTCCTTCGAATCGACCACCAAGGTCGGCCTTCGATTTCTTATTATCCTCAGGGGTAAGGAAGTAGGTGTACGGATCGCCAACAGCGGCGACCATCCCCCGGAGTGCGCCATAAAACATTTTCTGGGGGTCAAGTTTCTTCTTGTCAACGTATTTCTGAGAAAGCAGATCGGCTGTTTGCCAGAATAGATCAAAGTCGAATTTGAGCTTCTTTGCTTTTTCAGAATCAACATTTGTGAGATTGAACGAGTTGTGACCAACGGTTGAGGTCTGAGCGTTCAGTTCACCGAGTTTAAACCCGGTGCCAAAGAGAAGCACCGCAATGATGAGTCCAAACAGAACGGTCAGTATGTTGTTTTTTTTCTTTGGTTGGAGCGTCATGGTTGCGGTGTGTAAAGGTACATTGTACTGTTTTTTTTGTCGACGAGACAATGGGTGAACGATACATCCGAGAGAGTGCCCCACTGAGTTTCGTCATCAAGCTGTGCAGATGCGATGTCGTCCTTTTCTTTGATGTTTTCCCGTGTTACGATTCCCCGCGCCCCGAGTACATCAAGGCGAACCGCCTCGGCAGGATGGAGTGTGGGAACGCAGACAACAGCATTCGCAACCTGTTCTTCGGTGAGTTCTCGGAGCTGCTCCTCGGTGATAAGGAGTAGGCGTCCACCAAAGTCATGCGTTACGTCCTTGACCGCTACCTGTTGCCCGTGTTTCACCTTAAGCGTGATGACTCCGTCATGATACTGTTCAACTTCTCCCACGAACCAACTTAGAACTATGTTCGAGGTGTTTGTTGCTGTTTCGATGACGAGTGTGCCGGTTTCATGATCTATCTCCTTGATGGTACCGTGAAGTGGTGATGCGATATCTTTTGATCCGAAGGCCGATTTTTTTGTGGCGATTATTTCGTTTGTTTCAACAGTGTCCCCCACGATCTTAGACATATGCAGAAAGATTTTGTCGTTGGGAATCCCCAGTTCTTGTGCGACCTGTAAACGAAATCCTTCGGACTGAGTGGTATGTGCGAGGATGGTGTCGAGATCTACACGTTGGTGCGGTGAGAGTGTGAGCGGTTGACCAATAGAAGATGAGAACGAAATCGACGTCATGAAATCATTATAGTAGATGAGGCAGACTCATCACAAGCAGAATCTGGATTATCGTGCGCCTTGATAGGAGACGTACGCAAGGAGGCCAAGGAACTGCGCGTACTTAATGTGCTTGGTTAGTTTGCGTTGATGATGCGCGCAAACACCTGACACCTCTCGAGACACGATCTTTTTTCGTGCAGACAAAAATTTCTGCAGATTCTCGGTGTCAAGAAAATTGGGCTCTGTTCCGAACTGGCAAAAAAAACATTTCATAGTATGTATCGGGTATATGACGAGTAATTGTTAAAACGGAATGTCATCCGGATTGATAACTTCAGACTGACTTACCTGCTCTTCCTTCACATCACTGTGCATTTCTTCTGGTGCTGGTTGCTGGTGAGTTTCTTCTTCCTTTTCAGAACTCATCTCCTGCTTCGCTCCGCTGAACACAATGAAATCATCCATGATAATTTCGGTGATGCTTTTTTGTTGACCATCCTTACCGGTGTAATTTCGGTATGAGAGTCTTCCTTCAAGATATACCTTCTTCCCTTTTGAGAGAAGTTTGCCGCACAACTCCGCGAGCTTGTTCCAAGCGGTAACCCGATGGAACTGTGTGTCCTCTTTTGTCTGACCTTCTGCGGTCGTCCAGGTTCGGTTCGTTGCGAGTCCAAAGGTGCAGACAGCTGCTCCAGTTGGGGTGTACTTAACTTCGGGATCTCGTGTGAGATTTCCGAGTAGTACAACCTTATTGATCGATCGACTCGCCATACCGTTACTTTTCGAGGAGTAAATATCTAATCAACACCTCATTATATGCTAGTTTCTTTTTGAACTCCGTTACGCTTTTTTTAGAGAGCGACACCTTCCACTCATACAATGATGCTTCGCTCATACCCTTAATTGGATATGCGAGATTTTTCTTTCCGTGGGACTTCTCGTCGGTAACCGAGCCCTCAAGCGAAGTAATGAGCGTTTTCAGGTTTCCCAGCTCTTCCTCTTGGTTCAATAAAAAAACAAAGTCGTATGTCGACATAACAAGCTATATAATAATTGGAATGAGGCAAAAAATCAAGTGGTTAGCCTGGTTTGGGGCTATCGGGCTTCTCCTTTACACACGCCTTGTGAACCTAGCATGGGGTCTGCCGTTCCCCTTTCATCCCGACGAGCGAAATATGGCAGTCGCGCTTCAACAGCTACGGTGTGATTCGATTTTGGATCTACGGACATGTCTCAACCCACATTTTTTTGCATATGGCCAGCTTCAAATCTACCTCGGATATCTGGTGATGTGGCTGAGCAGAGTGACATCACAGCTCCACGGAGCCTTTGGGTTCGATGAAGCGGTCGTAGCACTTCGATATGTCTCGGTTCTTGCCTCGATCGGCACGGTGTACGGGATGTGGTTGATTATCCAGCTGTTTCTTTCTCGAAAAGCAGTCCCGGCAGGTCGGGGAGGAGTGGTATTGCAGATTATGATGTTCCTCATGCTGGTGTGTTCTCCTGTGTTGATTCAACTCGCTCACTTTGGTACTACCGAATCGGTGCTGATGGCGCTCTATACCTGGCTTGTACTCCTCTGTCTCCGTCTCGAAGACCGTCGTGCTGAAGATGATCTGTTGTTGGTCGGGATCGGTTTTGTTGTTGGTGCCGCCATTGCGGTGAAGGTCTCTTCGATCAGTTTTCTCATCCTCCCGTTCATCTGTATTGCCTCGGTTGCAAAGCGACAAAAAAATGAATCGCGGTATGAGCTTCTCTGGCAGATCTTCAATGAGTGGATCCTCATCACCTTCGTTGCAGGGGCTACATCGCTCATTCTCTCCCCACACAACCTCTTCTCCTGGCCAGAGTTCGTGAGCTCCATGCAGTATGAATCGGCGGTGGCTCTTGGTGCGGTGAAGGTTTTTTATACCTGGACCTTCGAGTACACCGTTCCGATGATTTTTCAGATCACATCAATCTTTCCCTACGCACTTGGTCTACCGGTTTTCCTGTTGTTCGTCCTTGGTTTTTTCACCCTCCCAAATACCTGGAGAGCGAATGTACTACGACTGAGTGTCGTGATTTTTTTTATTCTCTGGTCGTTTGCCTACACCAAATGGACGAGGTTCATGGCGCCGTTGTTTCCGATCATGATTATTATCGCAGCACTCCGGTTACATGATCTCTCCCGATTGGTATATGATCGACATCAACACCGGCCGACACAGATTGCGTTCATCCTTGTGATCGGCGCTATCCTGCTCTATCCTGGGCTGCGGTATATCCAAGTCTATCGACAGGAAGATAGTCGTATGCGTGCGTCACGATGGATGGTAAACCATATTCCCTCGGGATCAATGATTATTCAAGAAACAGCCAACGTCGTAGATCTTCCCTTGCTTCCACACAATCTCAACTCGATTTCCTTCAATTTCTATGAGCTCGACCAGGTAGCTTATCGTGCAGCCGAGTTGCGTCAGGCGCTCTCCAAGACTCAGTTCATCATTATTCCTTCACGACGACTCTATATGAACTACTGGTGTGATCGACGAGATCTCCGTGGAAAAAACCGCCAACGTCGGGCTCGATGCATCGAACTGAGGAAGAGGTTCCCGCGTCTCAATCAATACTATGACGATCTTTTTTCTGGGAAGTTAGGATTCCGGAAGGTTGCTGAGTTTGGTACCTTAGATGATGAGCGCGCCGAAGAAACGTGGTCGGTGTTTGATCATCCAATAATTCGGATTTACAAAAAATTCTAGTCTGTTACCATAAACATATGGTTAAACGGTTTGTGCAGTTCTCGGTATGCTTCCTTATCCTCGTTGCGGTAATGAACACGTTTCATCTTTCGATTCCCGTAACACTTCAGATGAATAATGCATACACCTCAACCGAGTTCTCGGTGATCGGTAGAGGGACGGTTACCGCTACTCCCGATCTCGCGGTTCTGGATGCGGGCATAACGGTAAATAATGTCAAATCATCTGATGAAGCGAAAAATAAACTCTCTCTTGTAAACAACGCCATTATCGCGACGCTTCAAAAACTGGGCGTTGCCAAA